>JAIRJU010000018.1 GCA_031260485.1 Pseudomonadales bacterium
CGCGATCGCCTGCTTTGAGCGCGGCGGCGGGAATGCGTTCGATGCGGCCCGTGGCGTCGAGGCGGTCGGCGAAGGCGGGGGTGAGCCGCGCCAGCGCGTCTGACACATGCCCGGCGTGATGGCGTGCGCGCATTTCCAGGTAGCGGCCCACCAGCAGAAAGAACACGAACATGCTGACGGAATCGAAATACACCTCCGCGCCGCCGCGCAACGCTTCGATCAGGCTGGCGCCAAAAATCAGCGCAATGGCCAGCGCCACCGGCACATCCATGCCAAGGCGCCGCGCGGCGAGGCTGCGGTAGGCTCCGGCAAAGAAGGGTTGTGCAGCGTAGAACACCACCGGGGTGCTCACCAAGAGCCCGAGCCAGCGGAACCAGTCGCGGGTAGGCGCATCCATGCCGGCGAAGGCGCCCAGGTAGAGCGCGCTGGCGTACATCATCGCCTGCATGGTGCCGAACCCGGCAACCAGCAAGCGCTTGAGCGCGCTGCGTGCTTCGCGCTTGCGTGCATCATCCAGCGCTTGTGTGTCCAGCGGCAAGGCGCGGTAGCCGATGCTTTCGATGCGATCCAGTATTTGAACGAGCGTTGTTTTAACGGGATCGAATACCAAACGCGCCCGCTGCGCGGCGGCGTTGATGTTGACCTGGCACAGCCCCGGCAGGCCGCTCAGGCTGCGTTCGATCAGCCAGACACAGGCGCTGCAACGCAGGCCGTCGAGCAAGAGGCATACTTCGCTGTTGCCGTCGCGTTGTTGGCGCAGGGCATGACGCGACAGTTCGGCATTCGCCCACAGCGCGGCGCTGTGTTGCCCAGGATCGGGCCGTGTGGCGGGTTCGCTGCGCAGCCGGTAGTAGTCACGCAGGCCCAGTTGCTCGATCCACTCGGCGGCGGCGCGGCAGCCTTGACAACATACCTTTCGTTCCACATCGCCGACGCGCGCCAGCGGCGGCGCAGCGGGCAGCGCTTCGCCGCAGTGCCAGCAGGTTTCAGGGTTGGCGTTCATTGGAGGAGGGCGTGCCGGTGGCGGGCGCCAGCGGTACGTTGAATACGGCGTCTTCCGTGGGCACAGCGGGATCGGCGTAGCGCTGCGCCATCACGATCAGCCACAGGCAGCCCGCCAGCGAGGCGATGAACAAGCCCGCGCCCAGCCACAGGATCGGCTGGCGATACCAGCGCTCTGCAGCAGGGTAAGCGGTACTGGTGCTGGTGTTGGTACTGGTGTTGCTGCCAGGTTCCTGCTTTTGCGCAGGGTGTTGCAAAGCGTGCCGGTTTTGCCCAAGGGGGAGAGATCTATGCAGCGCCATGCTGCCGACTTGCGCCACGGAACCTGGTTCCTGGGGAGGGGACAAGATGGCGGCGCTCTTTGGTTATTGGCGTTGGCTATTATTGGTTGGCCTGTTGGCGCGCATACAGCCAGGCGCCGATCAAGCGGGCGCTCGGCTCGCCCAGGCGCGCGTTCCAGGCGGGCATTTTTCCGTTGCGCCCGTTGCGAATGCTGGCTTCGATGGTGCCAAGATCGCTGTCTTGCAGCCATATGTCATCGGTCAGGTTCGGTGCGCCGAGCAGCGGGTTGCCGGTGCCTTGCGGGGTGTGGCAGGCGGCGCACAGTGTCATGAAGGTCGTTTGCCCCGCCTGCGCCTGAGCCGCATCGTGCGACAGGCCAGAGAGGCTGCGCACATAGTGAGCGGTGGCGGTAATGTTGGCGTCGGTAAGCACCGCGCCCAGCGGCGGCATGATGCCGCTGCGGCCATTGAGGATGCTGCTCATCAGCGTGGCTTCGTCATTGCCGTACAGGGCTTCTGTGTCGATCAGGTTCGGCGTGCCGAGTGTGTGATTGCCCAGCGCGTCGCGGCCATGGCAGGCGGCGCAGTTGTCGATATACAGGCGCTCGCCCATGGCGAGCACTTGCGTGTTTGTCGCAAGCTGCGCCAGCGTCTGGCCTTCATAGCTTTGCAGAAGATTTTGCAGCTTGCCGATATTGACGGCGCGATCGCTGGCCAATTTGCTGTATTCGGTCCAGCCCAGGGTGCCTTTGAACGAACCGAAACCAGGGTAGCGCACGAAATAGACGATGCCGAACACGAACAGCGCCGCCGAAAACAGCACCCACCACAGCGGCAGTTTGCGCAGCCCCTCGCGCAACACCCCATGCGCCCAGATATGGCCGGTGGTGCCATCGGGCTGCACCGGAATTTCCACGCGCTGACCCCACACAAACAAGGTGAACGCAAGGCCCAGGTTGAAGGTCACCAGTACCATGACCCAGAGCGACCAGAATGTGCTCATGCGTGTTCCTCCTGATCTTGCAGTGGCAGGCGTGCCAGCGCGTCGTATTTCGGCAGATGGCGGCGATCCCATACCCAGATCCAGACGCCGATGAAACTCAGCATCGAGATGAGAGTGATGATGCCGATCAGATGTCCCCAGAGCGGATTCATGGCGCAGGCTCCAGAGCGCTGGGATCCAGCATGGCGTCCGGCAGCGTGCCGTTGGCCGATAAAGTGGTGCCCAGCCCTTGCAAATAGGCCACCAGCGCATCCAGCGCGGTTTTGCCTTCCAGCGCGGCGGGCGCGGCGGCAAGGTCGGCGTCGGTATAAGGATCGCCCAGCCGCCGTAGCGTGCGCATCCGCGCCAGGATGTCGCTGGGGTCGAGTGCTTCCTTGGCCAGCCAAGGATAGCCGGGCATGTTGGATTCGAGTTCGGTCTTGCGCGGGTTGATCAGGTGCTGGCGCTGCCAGTCGTCGGAATACTTGCCGCCCACGCGCGCCAGATCCGGCCCGGTGCGCTTGGAGCCCCATTGATGCGGCCGGTCGTACATCGACTCCTCGGCGACTGAATAGTGGCCATAACGCTCGGTTTCGGCGACCAGCGCGCGGATCATCTGCGAGTGGCACAGGTAACAGCCTTCGCGCACGTAGATGTCCTTGCCCGCCAAACGCAAGGCGTCATAGGGTTTGACATTGGCGGGCGGCGCCATCTGCTGCGCGCGGATGAAGAGCGGCGTGATTTCCGCCAAGCCTCCCAGCGACACCATGATTGCGATGCCGATGCCCAGCAAACCGGCGTGTTTTTCGACGGTCTCGAAATAGCGATAACCACTAGCCATCGTAGCTTTCTCCTCAACGTGCCGCCGACAGTGGCGGCGGCATCTGCTGCGCTTCCGGTTCGGGAATGGGCACAGGAATCGGTGTGATCAGGTTTTTGCGTGCATCCGCTGCCGTGTGCCACAGGTTCCAGGCCATCACCACCATGCCCGCCACGATCATCAGACCGCCGCCGAAACGGATGACATAAAGCGGCTTGACCGCGAGCAGGCTATTGATGAACGGGTAGATCAGCGCGCCGTTGGCGTCGGTGGCACGCCACATTACGCCTTCGGTAACACCCGCGGCCCACATCGCGATCACGTACAGCAAGAGGCCAATCACATGCAGCCAAAAGTGCAGTTCCATGCCATTGCGCGAGTACATCTGTGGCTGCCCGAGCGCCCGCGGCGCCATGGCGTACAGCGAGCCGATGGTAATCATCGCCACCCAGCCGATGGAGCCGGAGTGCACATGCGCGATCGTCCAGTCGGTGTAGTGCGATAGCTCGTTGACGCTCTTGACCGCCATCATCGAGCCTTCAAACGTGGAGGCGCCGTAGAACACCAAGGAAATCACCATGAACTTGGCGGCGGGATCAGTGCGCAGCTTGTGCCAGGAACCGTTGAAGGTGAGCAGGCCGTTGGCCGCCGAGCCCCAGCTTGGCATCAAAAGCACCAGCGAAAACACCGTGCCCACCGACTGCACCCAATCCGGCAGCGCGGTGTAGATCAAATGATGCGAGCCTGCCCACATGTATACCGAGATCAGCGCCCAGAAATTGACGATGGAAAAGCGGTAGCTCCACAGTGGCTGCTCCGCCTGGCGCGGCACGAAGTAATACATCATGCCCAGGAAGCCCGCGGTCAGGAAAAACGCCACCGCGTTGTGGCCGTACCACCACTGCACCATGGCATCGACCACGCCGGAATAGATCGGATAAGACTTGGTCAGCGACACCGGCAGCACCAAGTTGTTGACGATGTGCAGCAGCGCCACCGCGATGATGAAAGCGCCGTAATACCAGTTGGCGACATAGATATGGCGGATGCGCCGCCGCGCCAAAGTGGCGAAGAACACCGCGCCGAAGCTGACCCACACCACCGCGATCAGAATGTCGATCGGCCATTCCGGCTCGGCATATTCCTTGCTTTGGGTGATGCCGAACGGCATCGTCGCCATGGCCAGAAAACACGCCAACTGCCAGCCCCAGAACGTGAAATTGGCCAGCCGCGGCAGCGCCAGCCGCGTGTGCCCGGTGCGCTGCACCACGTAATAACAGGTACCCATCAGCGCGCTGCCGCCGAACGCGAAGATCACGCCAAAGGTATGGTTGGGGCGCAAACGGCTGAAGGTCAGCCAGGAGATGTCGAAATTCAAGGCGGGCCAAGCCATCTGTGCGGCTACCAACACGCCGATCGACATGCCAACGATGCCCCACACCGCCGCCGCCAAGAGAAACAGGCGCACGATGTAGTCGTTATAGGTTTCCGTCGTTTGCATAGCACCTCGCAAGGCAGGCCGGTAATTCGTGTCGCTCACACTCATGCCGCGACAAACCAGAAAAAAGGCCAACAGAGCAGGGGGCTGTTGACCTTATTCCTTGCATAGTATCACAAGGATGCAGGAGAAAGAGGAGGTGTTCTCGGTAGTATTGATGCTAGTCAAAGCAGAGGCCATTGCCGCCCACGCCGACGCCAAGGGCAGGCCCATCGGTGCGATGGATGCGTTTATCGCGGCTATCGCTGTTCAACACGGGCTCACGCTCGTCACTCGAAACACGGCGGACGTTGACGTGACCGGGTTGCGCCTGTTCAATCCGTGGCTGCAAGGCTGAGTCTGAACCCTACGGCCACACATGAAAGGAGCTTGTATGCTTTCCAAAATAGTTGCGTCAGCTGTGTTTATAGGCCCTATTTTTTTAATAATGATCTTTGTCTTTATGTCCTTTGGGTACAAAGGAAGCTGGTTGTATGTGATAGGCGCATTAGTTGGTTGCGCACTGTTTTTATGGCCGGTCGTCAATATTTTCCGAGGCACCATGAATCCTTGGTCAACAATCACATGGGTCGTGGCAGCCGTTGATGTTCTCCTGTTATTTTTGACGTTTGTGCCACGAAAGTCGCTATAACGTATCAAAGGCGCCAAAGTTGTCGGCAGATCAATGTCCTATTCAGAGCCAACTACGTTTACCAACGCAAAAGGACGCACCAGTATCAGACACAAAAAAACCGGCGCAAAGGCCGGTTTCTTGTGGAGCAGAACAGCGCTCAGGCTTGCAGGGCCTTGATGGCGTCGTTCAGGCGGCTCTTGTGGCGAGCGGCCTTGTTGCGGTGAATGATGCCTTTGTCGGCCATGCGGTCGATGACGGGCACCGCTTCGTTGTAGGCGGCGGTGGCGACGGCATAGTCTTTGGTGGCGATGGCGCTGACCACTTTCTTGATGTAAGTGCGCACCATGGAACGGAAACTGGCATTGTGCCGGCGGTGGTTTTCCGCCTGTTTGGCGCGTTTGCGAGCCTGAGCAGTGTTGGCCAAGAGAAACTCCTGAAACGATCAAAAATTGAGAAACCGGCTTTTCGGTGGGCCAAACGGCGAGCCCGGTCCGAAAAAAGGCGAGCACTATAGTTTTGTGGGGGCTTGAAAGTCAAGCAGAAGCAGCCTTTTTGTTGGCAAGGCGCCACTTCTCCCGGTAACATTCGCGCCTTTGTGAGTCGTCCTTTGGTTAGGATGATGTTCCCGTCGCGATTTCGGATCGAATGTCCGCACCGTCCCCCGTAGTTTCCGATACCCACGAAGAGGGTTCCCCCAAGAACCTGCTGCGCTCATCGGTTGTCACCTCTGGCTCCACCTTGCTATCCCGCATCCTGGGCTTGGCACGCGAAACCGTGTTCGCCGCGCTGTTTGGCGATGGCGCGGCGGCGGATGCGTTCTTCATCGCGTTCCGCATTCCCAATTTGTTGCGGCGCTTGTTCGCCGAGGGCGCCTTTTCTCAGGCGTTTGTGCCGGTGCTGGCCGAATATCGCGCCAAGGGCGATCATGCGCAAATCCACGATTTCGTGCGTCATGTGTCTGGCGCGCTCGGCACGGCGCTCTTGCTCATCACCGTGTTGGGCGTGATCTTGGCGCCGTGGCTCAGCGGGCTCTTTGCGCCGGGTTTCATCGGCAATACCGCCAAGTTCGAGTTGCTGGTGGCGATGCTGCAAGTCACGTTTCCTTATATTCTCTTGATTTCGCTCACCGGTTTTGCGGGTGCGATTCTCAACAGTTACGGCAATTTCGCGGTGCCAGCGTTGACGCCGGTCATTCTCAACGTGGTGCTGATCGTCGCCGCGCTGGCGGTGAGCCCCTTGTTCAGCGAACCCACCATGGCGCTGGCCTGGGGCGTGCTGATCGCGGGTTTCTTGCAGTTTGGCGTGCAGTTGCCGTTTTTGCGTGGGCTGCGTCTGATGCCCTGGCCGCGTCTTGACTGGAAGCACAGCGGTGTCAACCGTGTGCTGGGCTTGATGGTGCCGGTGCTGTTCAGCGTGTCGGTGGGGCAGATCAATTTGTTGCTGGACAGCGTGCTTGCCACCTCGATTCAGGGCGATGGCAATGTCAGTTGGCTGTATTACTCGGATCGTTTGATGGAATTGCCGCTGGGCATGTTCGCGGTCGGCATTGCCACGGTGATTCTGCCTGCGCTATCGCGCATTCATAACGCCAAGGAGGTGACGCAGTTTTCCGATACCTTGCAGTGGGGCCTGCGCTGTGTGTTGGTGCTGGGTATTCCGGCTAGCGCGGCGTTTTTGGTGCTGGCCGATCCGCTCATTGTCACGCTGTTCCAGTACGGCGCTTTCGGCGTCGATGCGGTGGCGCCCACGCGGCGCAGTTTGCAGGCGTATTCCATCGGCTTGGTGGGCTTCATGGCGATCAAGGTGCTGGCGTCTGGTTATTTCTCGCGCCAGGACACGCGCACGCCGGTGCGCTACGGCGTGGTGTCGATGGTATCCAACATGGCGCTCAATCTGCTGTTCATTCTGCCGCTGGCGCACGTGGGCCTCGCGCTGGCCACCAGTTTGTCGGCGCTGCTCAACGCCGGGCTGCTGCTGCGCGGCCTGGTGCAACGTCAGGTGCTGAACTGGCGTGCCGGGTGGGTGGCGTTTTTGCTGAAGCTGACACTGGCTACCGTCGCAATGGTGGTGGTGCTTTTGTTGATAGATCCCGGTCTTGAGACGTGGCTGGTTTGGCGCGCGTCAATGCGCGTGCTGTGGCTGCTGCTGATCTGCGGCGGCGGCGCGCTGGTCTATGGCGGCGTGCTGCTTGCCTGTGGTGTGCGCCTGCGCGACTTTCGCGGATGAAACAATTTTCGCGGATGAAACAGACGATGCGCGTATTCCATTCGCCCGACCACTGCCGTGAGGCGCTCGGCTACTGTGTCGCCACCCTGGGTAAGTACGACGGTATGCACCTGGGTCATCAGCGCATTTTGGATCAGGTGCTGGCGCTGGGGCGGCAACTGGGGCTACCTACGGTGGTGATTCTGAGCGAACCGCAGCCCGAGGAATTCTTCAAGCCCACCAGCGCGCCCGTGCGGCTCTGCCCTTTCGACGACAAGGTGGAATTTCTTGCACACTACGGTCTCGATGCGGTCTTGCGCATGGAATTCGATGCTGCGCTGAGCCAACAAAGCGCGGAAAGTTTCGCCAGCGATTATCTCGGGGAGCGCCTCGGCGCGCGGGCGCTGGTGGTGGGCGATGATTTCCGCTTTGGCCGCCAGCGCGGCGGCGACTTCATGTTGCTACAGCGCATGGGCACGCGCTGCGGTTTTACCGCGTATGCGGTAAGCGGCTGTCTGCTCGAGGGTGAGCGCGTCAGCAGCAGCGCGGTGCGCGAGTATCTGGCACGCGGCGATTGCGCGCGCGTGGCGCGGCTCTTGGGCCGGCCTTTCAGCTTGCGGGGAGAAATCGTGCGCGGACGCCAGCTCGGGCGTCAGCTTGACATGCCTACCGCCAATGTCGCGTTGCACACCAGCGCGCTGCCGCTGTGCGGCATCTATGTGGTCGAGGCCAGCGTGAATGGTGTGGCTTATCCTGCCCTCGCCAGCATTGGCTACAAACCTACGGTAAGCGTAACGCCGGAGCCGTCGCTCGAAGTGCATCTGCTGGATTTTTCCGCTGATCTCTATGGGCGGATAATGACAGTGCATTTTCTGCACAAGTTACGCGACGAACAGAAATTTGCCGATCTCGCCGCGTTACGCGGCGCGATGGCGGCGGATCTGGTCGCTGCGCGCGACTACTGGCGGCGTGCGGCTGCCTCTGACTTGAATCACAAAATATGAACGATCATTCTGTAAAAGCTGTTTCTGTAAAAACTGTTTCTGCAAAAGCTGCGTCCGCTTCGGCGCCGCGCTGGCAGTCGCTGCCGCTGTTTCTGCTCGCTGCGGCCTTGGTCGTGATCGATCAAGTGAGCAAGCTCTTGGCCAATACGCAATTGAATTACGGCGAACCGACGCCGGTATTGCCCAGCTTTGATTTGCTGCTGATGTACAACCGCGGCGCCGCGTTCAGTTTTCTTAACGATGCCGGCGGCTGGCAGCGCTGGATTTTGTCGGGGATTTCGCTGGGCGTAAGCCTGTTCCTGGGGCTGTGGCTTATGCGCTTGCCGGCGCAACAAAAATTGCTGCGCTGGGCGGTGGCGGTGATTCTCGGCGGCGCGCTCGGCAATCTTTACGACCGAGTTGCCTACGGCTACGTGGTGGATTTCATCAGTTTGTATTGGCGCGATTGGCGCTTCGCCACCTTCAACATCGCCGATGCCGCGATCAGCGTTGGCGCTGCGCTCTTGGTGCTGGATGTGCTGCTGAGCCGGGAGCGAAACGTTGAACCGGGAGCGAAATAAAGCATGAGCGACCGCATCACGCTAAGGCAACTCGATATAGCGGCGCCGCAGGCTGTTGCGCATGACAGCCCCGGCGTGGTTGCTGTGGGCCGTCGCGCTAGCCTGAATTTTGCCTTGAGTTTGGCCACTGGCGAGGATGTCGAGAATAACCTCGGCGCCGCGCCGCTCAGTTGCGTGATCGGCGATGGCAGTCTTTTGCCCAGCGTTGAAGCCGTGCTCATGGGGCTTGGCGCGGGCGCGACTGTGGATGTCATGCTGCCGCCGGAACACGCCTTTGGCCACCGCAATGACGACAACGTGCAGAAAATTCCGCTGTATCGCTTTCCGCCGGATTTGGCGCTGAGCCAGGGCTTGATGGTGGATTTCACCGATCAGCGCGTGGGTTATTCGCAGGCTGGCGTTGTCCGGGATTTCGATAAACACTATGTCACCGTTGATTTCAATCATCCGCTGGCCGGGCGAAGCTTACGTTTTCGCGCGGTGATCCACGCTGTGGAGTGAGAGCAGGAGTAAGAGCATGTTTACCATCAACCTCGCCAATCCGCGCGGTTTTTGCGCTGGTGTGGATCGCGCCATCGACATCGTCAATCGCGCCATTGATTTCTATGGGGCGCCGATCTATGTGCGGCACGAAGTGGTGCACAACAAATATGTCGTGGAAAACCTACGGCGCCGCGGCGCGATTTTTGTCGATGAACTCGAGGCGGTGCCGCGCAGCGATGGTGTGCACCCGATGCCGATCGTGGTGTTCAGCGCGCATGGGGTGGCGCGCGCGGTAAAACAGCAGGCTGAT
>JAIRJU010000034.1 GCA_031260485.1 Pseudomonadales bacterium
TACCTGGGGAGATCTCGCCTCATGCCTGAAAGGGCGACGGGCGTGCCCGTAGCGAGAAGTCAGCAGACGCCGTAGTAGTCGGGCAACCCGATGAAGGGCTGAACGAGAAGGACAGTGAGCAGACATGCCGAGCGCAAGTGCAAGGCATCAGAAGTGCGCGCAAGCGCAGCGACCCACACAGGGGCGGGGTGAAAGTGTGGGCGCGATGAAGCACGGTCGTCGCGGCATGATCAAGCGCACTGGGGGCCAGAGGACCTGCTTGGGCAGGCACTGGCAAAGCACAACATGATGGCGGCGTGGAAACGCGTCAAGGCCAACAAGGGCAGCGCCGGCGTCGATGGACGCACGGTGGCACAAACGGGGGACCCGCATGCCGGGTAGTGTGGGAGGGGCCCGGTCTTCGTTGATCGGCCCCTATCCCGATTGCGCCGCATACCGCGCACAAAACACCAACGGTCGCGTGACTTTGCTGGCTGTGCGAAGATCCGTGCATGAGCCATCCTCACTCGATCATCCATGTTCAGCCTGCGTTAGTGCAACGCTCGCGCAGTGTCGAGCAAATCGTCACCGGCGTCGCCACCAGTGGTCAAGCTCACCCGCGTGCTGCACCAGCCCATGCAGCAGCGGCTCGATCCCTTTCTGATGCTCGACGCCTTTGGCAGCGACCGCCCCGGCGACTACATCGCGGGCTTTCCTGACCATCCCCATCGCGGTTTCGAGGCCATCACCTACATGATCGCGGGCCGTATGCGTCACCGCGACAGCGCTGGTCATGAAGGACTGCTGGAAAGCGGCGGCGCGCAATGGATGGTCGCCGGGCGCGGCCTGATCCACAGTGAACTGCCGGAACAAACGGAGGGTGTTATGGAAGGCTTCCAACTGTGGCTGAACCTGCCCGCCGCCGACAAACTGTGCGATCCGTGGTACCGCGATATCCAGGCCAGCCAAATCCCCGCATATACGCTCGATAGCGGCACACAGGTGCGCGTCATCGCCGGCCACAGCAACGGCATCGACGGCGCCATGCAGCGCCCGCACACCGAACCGCTGTACCTTGACATCGACCTACCGCCCGGTGCCGTCTTTGTGCAGGCGCTGCCGCCGCAACACAACGCGCTGATCTACGTCTTCCGCCAATCGGTCGCCATCGGCGACAGCGACGTTCCGGCGCAGCGCATGGCGGTGCTGACTAACGACGCCGACAGCGATGGCGTGCAACTACGTGCGCCAGCCAGCAACTCCGCTCCCGCACGCGCCCTGCTGATCGCTGGCTGCCCCCTGCACGAACCCATTGTCCAGCACGGTCCTTTTGTCATGAACACCCGCGAACAATTGGTGCAAGCAGTGCACGACTTCCACGACGGCAAGTTCGACGCCAACCCTGCCATAAAATAGCACCCCCGATCGACACGCGGAGGTGTGGCAGAGTGGTCGATTGCACCGGTCTTGAAAACCGGCAACGGGCAACCGTTCGTGAGTTCGAATCTCACCGCCTCCGCCATAACGTCTTTTCAAGACCCTTCTTAGAGCCTGTTCAAAGTCTCC
The DNA here is from genome assembly GCA_031260485.1 of Pseudomonadales bacterium. Classification (GTDB taxonomy): domain Bacteria; phylum Pseudomonadota; class Gammaproteobacteria; order Pseudomonadales; family Pseudohongiellaceae; genus CAILUG01. Next base: position 1,546 of record JAIRJU010000034.1, read on the forward strand.
TGAGCATCAGCACCAGGAAGGCCAAATGGATCATCTGCAAGCTGGTTTCAAGCTTGCGCTCGCAGTTCTTCCACAGTCGTCTGCATTTTGTCCAGCCAGACGATGCGCTTGGCGTGGCGCAAACGTTGCCAGGGCGAATGATGATTCGCCCTTACGGATACGGGAATGTAGGGGCGAAAATTTTTCGCCCTTGCTTGCATGGTCTGGTGGCTCGATTCGTCGCTATGGCATGAGATGTGGAGATACCCATGCCCTCGCGGGGGAGGGCTGGTGAGAGGGGGCGGCATACAAACCAGCGCGGTGCTTGCATTGGTCACGCGCCCCTACCCAGGAATCTCTATAAAACCCGCAGCCTTTATAACGATAGAGACATGTATGGGTGAAAAATTTTTCGCCCTGCGACGGTGGATGCCCTGTGGGGTAAGCAAGGTCCAAGGGCGAATAGTGATTTGACCTTACGCGAGAACGGTTCCGGGGCGCAAGCCGGCAGCGTGCGCTGCATAGGACTCTCACCCAATTACAGGTACATCCACCTACTTGCCGTAAGCGCCGCCAATGGATTCCCGTCTGCGCGGCAATGATGGTAGTGGGGCGACCTACAACCCCCTTCACTGACCCGGCATGGCTGGGAATGGGGCGCAGGCGCTACAACAAACGCAGTGCCACTTCAATGCGCTGCATGGCTTCCCCCCGCTCCTTTGATGCAAAACGTTACTTTTAGTTTTACAAAAGAAACATAAAAGTCAGCCCGTACCAACCTATCCTCGGCCCGTGTTTTTTCAGGAGCTTCCTAGTGATGATTGATACTTTTGTGACGCAGCGCTTTCGGCTGCACTGGTTGTCCGCAGGCGGGCTGGCGTTGATGCTGGCGGCCTGCGGGGGTGATGACAACGCAGGCGCGACCAGCGCCTCTGCTCCAGGCGACGCCGCCGGCGCCACGGTGCAGCAGGCGCAACTGGAAGCTGGTTCGGCGGAATACAACGGCGCACCCGATGCTGTCAATGAAAAGGCTGGTCCGGTGCTGACCAGGTCGCTGGCGCAGGGTGAGGGTGATCGGCCAACGCCGCGTGTCATTGTTTTGCCTGAACTGACGGCTGCCGAGGCGCCCCCGCAGGCCCAGGACGAGCCGGGCAAGTCACTACAGATTGGCGTCGGACGCGATATTCCTCAGACGGCTGATGCCAAGGCGATGGCCGGCTTGCTGTCCTGGAGCACCGCCGCCAATGGCAGCCGCCGCGCCGCCATTAGCGTGCGTTCGCCGGGGGCTGCGGCATTGCGGTTTGGCCTGCTGGTGGAACAACTGCCGCAGCAAGCCGTGCTGCGCGTGTATGCGCCGGGCGCGGAGCAGGCCAGGGAGGTGGCTGGCAAGGAGGTGCTGAACACCATCCAAAGCAATCTGGATGCAGGCGACAGCGGCGTGCAACAAGCCCATACCTATTGGTTGCCTTCGGTCGAAGGAGATCAGACGGTGCTGGAAATCGAACTGCCTGCAGGCGTTGGCCCGGCGTCGCTGAAAGTATCGCTGCCAAGGGTTTCGCATCGGTACACTAGTGAGTCGATACTGCGAAAAATGTGGTTTGGTGAGGGTAAAGCTGGTTCATGCAATGTGAATGTGATGTGCAACAGTAATGCCAAGAACGACAGTACCCGCCGGGCCATTGGTTGGATGACTTTCGTGGCAGACGACGCTGCCACGCATGGATGCTCCGGTACGTTGCTGAATACCACTGAGGATAATGATTCCCCGAAGAAGGAGTGGAAGCCGTATTTCCTTAGTGCTAACCACTGTATTCCGAACCAATCTGTGGCAAACACGGTGGAAGTTACGTGGGACTACCGCACGGTCAGTTGCAACGATTCCAGTTTATCACCCGTTTTCAACGGTCAGTTCGAGCACTTGGGAAGGGATAAAGATGGCCGATTGGTCGTCGGTCAACTCAAGGTCGCGCAGGGCGGTGCGGAACTGAAGTACACCAGTAAAAACACCGACACATCGTTCATGCTCCTCAATTCTAAACTGCCCGCTGGACTGCTTTTTGCAGGCTGGAATGCTAGGGCACAACCGAGTACAAGGTTTGATGTTCATTCATTTCATCAGCCCAAAGGCGACACGGAAAAATACAGTGCGGGGACGATTATCAGTTATATGAGTTGTCAATTCTCATGGTGTAAGCAATTCAGTTTGCCGAAAAACCATTTGTCGGGCATTGGCTACCCGTTTTATGAGGTGATATGGGGAAAAGGTGTTACAGAACCAGGAAGTAGCGGAGGGCCATTGTTTTCTTCTAATAGCAAGCAGGTTATTGGCCAGTTATGGGGAGGGTTTTCAAGCTGTAGCAATCCAAATGGTTCGGACAAATTTGGGCGTTTCGATATAGCGTACAAGGAAGGAAACTTGGCGAAATGGCTCGATCCACAATAATTTCAGTGGAGTGTTGCTGTCTCTATTTTCCATGGCTCATTGTCGCTGAACCCAGATCAACAACCTATTTTAAAGGAGCTTTAGAATTTGACATTCGATTAAATCATCAACCAGATTTGTTTGTTTCTTAACAACTCAATGTATAGATTGAGTTAATGAGGACGGCTATTTCTATTTGATTGGCGCTGAACTGATCAGCATCGATATATTTCCATCATAACCCCTACTGAAACCACCATGACCCCTACTGAAACCACCATGACCCCTATCACGAGGATGGCCTCTCGTGATGATTCTCTGACAGACTACATACCCCCGGAGGGCAGGAATAAAGCTGCGGAGCCAGACCTGTCAATCATAGGCGTCGTCGAAGATCCGAACAATCCAGCCCCCCCGCCATCGCCGACGAATGAAGGTCAGGTGGAGCCAATCTCCGGGGTTGTTCCGGTGAAGCCAGTTATCGCGCCACCGCCGACGATGGCGGGGGTGGACGGCATATTGACCAACGAGAACAAGCCCACACTGGTCGGCACGGCCACGCCGAACACCCTGGCGAGGGTCAGCGTCGATGACGTAGAGGTGGGCTCGGTGATGGTCGATAACAGTGGCAACTGGCGCTTTGCGCTGCCCGAGCAAAGCGATGGCGTGCACGTCTACAAGGTGCTGGCGATGAACGATGCCGGTACCTACAAGACGACCAGCATCACCATGACCATCGACACCACGCCGTCGGCGGTGCCGGTCATAGACAGCGTGGTCGACAACGTGGGTTCCATCACAGGGCCGCTCAAATCCGGCGACTACACCGACGACGCTGCGCCCGTCGTCAACGGCAAAGGCGCCACGTCTGGCGACAACGTCAAGGTCTTCGACGGAGAAACCTACCTGGGCTCGGCCACGGTGGATGCCAGTGGCAACTGGTCGTACAAACCGGCAGCGGCGCTGGCCGATGGCGCGCATCACCTGCAAGTGAGCTCGGTCGATCCGGCACGCAATGAAAGCGCCAAATCTGCTGCGTTCGACCTCACGGTGGACACCATCGCGCCAGACAAGCAGGCTTTCGACGCGACCGACAACGTCGGCCCTGTCACCGGCCCGATCGGCCCGAACAACAGCACCACCGACGATTCGCGGCCAGTCTTCAAAGGCAACAGCGGTGCCAGCGAAGCCGGTTCGACCGTCACCATCTACGACCTTTACGACGGTAATACGAGCGCGCTGGGTACGGCGACGGTGGGTGCCGATGGTTCATGGACCTTCAAGCCGACGGTCGAAATGCATGACGGCGCGCACAGCGTCACGGTGAAAGCCACCGACAAGGCCGGCAACGAGAGCGTGGCCAGCGATGCGCTGGTCTTCACGACCGACACCTCGGGAGTGAATGTCCAGATCACTGGTGTCGAAGACAGTGAGGGCACTCATATTGCCAACCCCTCTGGTACGCCGGACACCACCCAGAAGCCGGATGACACCACCCAGAA
>JAIRJU010000113.1 GCA_031260485.1 Pseudomonadales bacterium
GGCCAGCGTGTCGAGCGGCATCACGCAGCTTGGCGACGGCGCCAACTACAATTTCAGCGTGGCTGGCGGTAAAGCCTTCGTGGACGACCGCCTGCATTTCATCGGCTCGCTCCAGGCGCTGGAAATCGACCAGATCGGCCCGCAGAACAAAGACCGTCTCGACAGTTGGAAAGACTGGGGCCTGGTGCGCAACCCGGCCTGGAATGCCAACGATCCGCCCGGCACCAACCCGCAGCGCATCACCGTGCCTTATGTGTTCAGCAATCAGTCCGCCCCGCAAGGCAAGATCATCACTACCGCGGCCAATTTCCCTTATACCAACTGGGTATTCACCGACAATGGCCAGGATATTCGTCCTTACGACAATGGCGCGTACTTCACCAACAGCGGCTCGGGCAACCTGAACAACCAGAGCGGCGGGCAGGAATACAAATACTACGACGCCGCCACCTTCCGCGGCCCCGGCGGCAACGAGGTAAAACAGCGCTCTGGTTTCGTGGGCCTCAAGTTCGACGTGAACGAGCGGCTGTTTCTCACCCTGCAAGCCGCCGCCGGGCGCAGCGAATCCAACCGCTATGGCCAGCATTCCAGCGCCTCCATCTCGGGGCCGGTCTACGCCTGGAAGGTATTCCGCGATAACGTCTACTTGCCACAGCGCCTGGGCGCGGCGATGGATGCGGCGGGCTTGGACATGATCAAGTTCTCCCCCATCAACATGGTCGATGGCCCCGGCCTGATCAACATTTACGACAACCGCGGCGACATCAGCATTCAGGCGCAGCAGATGGTTACCGCCAGTTTCGATTTCGCCATCGACGACAACTGGAAGCTGAACGGCGCTTACCAGTACGGCGCCACGCGCATCGATACCGGCGTCATCAACATTCCGCGTACTGACAAGCTGTTCCTGGCGATGGACGCCGTGCGCGATCCGTCCACCGGCCAGATCGTGTGCAACATTGCCCTGCGCAATCCGCAGCCCGCCGAACTGGCGAAATTCATGGAAGGCAAACTGCTGTCGAGCCCAAGCAACACCGATGGCGTGACCGCCGATTCACCGATCGGCCCCATGAATCCGAAAGACTGCGTGCCTTTCAACCCCTTTGGCCTGGGTAATGCCACTCAAGCGGCCAAGGACTGGATCCTCGACGAAGGCAAGAAACAGATACGCACCCTGGATCAGGATTTTGCCGAACTGCTGCTCACCGGCGTGGTGTACGAGGGTTGGGGCGCAGGCCCGGTGTCCTTGGCGGCGGGCCTTACCTGGCGTCATGAAATTTTCGATCAGGTCAATTACCCCGAATGGGGCGAGCGCAGCCTCTTGAACGCGCCCGCACTCGGCATTCGCGCCATTCCCGATGGTTTCGCGGGCGACGGCAACCGCGAACTGCATCCCTTCTCCGGCATCGGCTCCGGCGGCGGCAACAAGAGCGTGTGGGAATACTACGGCGAATTGAACGTGCCGGTCTGGGAGTGGAACAGTGGGCAACGCCTCGGTTCCTCGTTCGCCTATCGCAGTTCCGATTATTCTCAATCGGGCCGTCAGTCGAGCTGGAAAATTGGTCTCGATGCGCAACTGTTGGAGTCTTTGCGCTGGCGCATCACCAAGTCCAGCGACATCCGCGAACCGAACTTCGCCGAAACCTTCCTCAGTGGTACCGGCGGCGGTTCAGTGAATGATCCCTTCCGCAACGAAACCAACGGCTCGCTCACCGTGCTGGCGAATGCCAACCCTGATCTGCGCCCGGAAATGGGCAATACGATCACCACCGGCTTCGTATGGCAGCCCACGTTCGCTTCCTGGATCGACGGCTTGTCGATGTCGCTCGACTGGTACGAAATCAACCTCAAAGGCGCCATCGTGACTTACGGCGCGCAGCGCATCGTGGACGACTGCGCCGCTGGCGCGGCCAGCGCGTGCAAGCTGATCGTGCGCGGCGAACCGAACAACGGCTTGGCCCTGGGCCCGATCACGCGCATCCTGAACCTGTACATCAACGCCGACAGAGCACAGACCCGCGGGGTGGATTTTGAAACGAGCTATCGTTTCAACCCCGACTTTTTCGGCACGGGAAATGAGTCGTTCTCGCTGCGCGCGCTGATGGGTTACATCGGCGAAAGCTCCACCACCACCGCGGCCGGTATCACGCAGGACAACGCTGGCGGCCAAACCCGCCCACAGCGTACCGGCGTCGCCACCGGCACTTACGGCATCGGCCCCTGGAGCCTCATGCTGCAAGCCCGCTACTTCGACCACGTGAAGAACAACATCACCTGGGTATCAGGGCGTGATATCGACGACAACTGGGTCGCCTCGCAAACCATCTTCAACACCTCGCTTAGCTATCGCGGCGAAATGCAAAGTGGCGGCACCTGGCGCGCGGCATTCAACGTCACCAACCTGCTCGACCGTGAACCCTCGATCGTGGCAAACGCTACCGGCCAGAGCACCATCGCCTCGCAGGACACACTGGGGCGGCGTTATCAGGTGAGCCTGAATTTTGACTTTTAGTTCTCTTTAGTCAGGCAGCATCCGTTCGACCAAGGCAAAGCGCCGGAACGCAAGTTCCGGCGCTTTTTTATGCGCCCCATGGGAGCCTTGCGTGCAAGACCCCTATTCCTCAGATAGCAAAATTGTGCTTTTCCCGCTTCACTCACCTGTACTATGCTCCGACCGCCTGCATTTCTTCCATGCAGGACAATAGACAAAACAACGACTTAGAACCCAACAAACGGGAAAGGGGACCAATGATACGAACCACATCCAGCAGTAGCACCAGAAACAAACTCTGTCTCGCCGTAGCCACCGCTACACTCGCCACCTTCAACATCGCCAGCGCCCAGCAAAACGCCGCACCCTTGGAAGAAATCCAAGTCACCGGTACCAGGATTCGCGTCGTCGATGGCATGAGCGCGCCAACGCCGGTCACGGCGATGAGCGTCGAGGAATTGAAAACCTTCGATCCAGGCGGCAGCGTAGCCTCACAGCTCGACAGCCTGCCGCAATTCTTCGGCACCAACACCGCGCAGCGCGGCGGCAGCGTGCTTACCACGGGCGGCGGTTCTTATCTCAACCTGCGCGGCATGGGGCAGAACCGCACGCTGGTGGTGCTCGATGGCACCCGTGTGGCGCCCGCGGATGCGCAAGGCGGTGTCAACGTGGATTTGTTCCCCGGCTCCTTGGTGCAGCGCGTAGACGTAGTAACCGGCGGCGCCTCCGCCGCTTACGGCGCCGACGCTGTGGCAGGGGTGGTCAACTTCATTCTGGACCGCGAATTCGAGGGCCTGAAGGCCAGCGTGTCGAGCGGCATCACGCAGCTTGGCGACGGCGCCAACTACAACCTCAGCGTCACCGGCGGTAAAGGCTTCATGGATGGCCGCCTACATGCCATCGGTTCGGTCGAAACGCGGCATATCGACCAGATCGGCCCGCAAAGCAAAGACCGTCTCGATAGCTGGAAAGACTGGGGCCTGGTGCGCAACCCGGCCTACAAAGCCACCGATCCGCCCGGCACCAACCCGCTGCGCATCACCGTGCCTTATGTGTTCGGCAACCAATCCGCCCCGCAAGGCAAAATCATCACCACGGCGACCAATTTCCCCTATACCAACTGGGTGTTCACCGACAACGGCAAAGACATTCGCCCTTACGACAATGGCGCGTACTTCTCCAACAGCGGCGCAGGCAACCAGAACAACCAGAGCGGCGGGCAGGAATACAAGTACTTCGACGCTCAATCGCAGCGCGGCCCCGGCGGCAACGAAGTCGTACAGCGCACCGGCTTTATGGGCCTCAAGTTCGATGCCAGCGATAGGTTGTTCATCACCTTGCAAGCCGCCTTTGGCCGTAGCGAATCCAACCGTTACGGTCTGCATTCCAACGCCTCCATTTCGGGGCCGGTCTATGCCTGGAAGGTATTCCGCGACAACGTCTACCTGCCAGAGCGCCTGGCTCAGGCCATGGATGCCGCGGGGCTCGACATGGTCAAGTTCTCTCCCATCGGCGTGGTCGATGGCCCGGGCCTGATCAACATTTACGACAACCGCGGTGATCGCGCCATTCAAGCGCAGCAGATGTACACCGCCAGTTTCGATTTCGCCATCGACGACAACTGGAAGCTGAACGGCGCCTATCAGCACGGCGCCACGCGCATCGATACCGGAATGCTCAACATCCCGCGTACCGACAAGCTGTTCCTGGCGATGGACGCCGTGCGCGACCCCGCCACCGGCCAGATCGTGTGCAACATTGCCTTGCGCAACCCGCAGCCCGCCGAACTGGCGGCCTTCATGGTCGGCAAGAAACTCTCCAGCCCCAGTGATGTCAATGGCGTCACAGCCAACTCGCCTGTCGGCCCGCTGAACCCGAAAGAGTGCGTGCCCTTCAACCCCTTTGGCCTCGGCAACGCCACGCAGGCGGCGAAAGATTGGATCGTCGAAGAAGGCAAGAAGCAGGTGCGCACCTTGAATCAGGATTTCGCTGAATTGTTGCTCACCGGCGTGGTGTACGAAGGCTGGGGCGCAGGCCCGGTGTCCTTGGCGGCGGGTCTTACCTGGCGTGATGAAAAGTTCGATCAGATCAACTATCCCGAGTGGGGCGAGCGCAGCGTGCTGAACGCGCCCGAACTCGGCATTCGCGCCATTCCCGACGGCTTTGCTGGCGACGGCAACCGCGAACTGCATCCCTTCTCCGGGGTGGGTTCAGGTGGCGGCAGCAAGAGTGTGTGGGAATATTACGGCGAATTGAACGTGCCGCTGTGGGAGTGGAGCACGGGGCAGCGCCTCGGTTCTTCGTTCTCTTATCGCAGTTCCAGCTATTCCCAGGCGGGGCGTCAATCGAGCTGGAAGATTGGTCTGGATGCGCAACTCTTGGATTCGCTGCGCTGGCGCATCACCAAATCCAGCGACATCCGCGAGCCGAACTTCGCCGAAACCTTCCTCAGCGGTACCGGCGGCGGCTCGGTGAACGACCCCTTCCGCAACAACGAAGCCAACGGCTCGCTCACCGTATTGGCCAATGCCAACCTCGATCTGCTCCCTGAAATCGGCGATACCATCACCAGCGGCTTGGTGTGGCAGCCGACTTTCGCCGAGTGGATCGACGGCCTGTCGGTGTCGGTCGACTGGTACGAGATCAACCTCAAAGGCGCGATCACCACCTACGGCGCGCAGCGCATCGTGGACGACTGCCGTGCCGGCGTCGCCACCGCCTGTAACCTGATCGTGCGTGACGTACCAAACAACGGTTTTGCCGTTGGCCCCATCACGCGCATTCTGAACATGTACATCAATGCCGACATGGCGCAAACCCGTGGCGTGGATTTTGAAGCCAGCTACCGCTTCAGCCCCAACTTCTTCGGCAATGGGGATGAAACGTTCTCGCTGCGCACCCTGGTGGGTTATTTAGGTGAAAACTCCACCACCACCGCCGCTGGCGCCACGCAGGATTCGGCGCGCAGCCGCACGCGGCCGGAGCTTACCGGCCTCATTAGCGGTACTTATGGCATCGGCTCCTTGAGCTTCATGTTGCAAGGCCACTATTTCGATCGTGTCATGAATAACAACACTTGGGTGAGTGGCGTTGACATCGACGACAACTGGATCGCCTCGCAGACCACGTTCAACACCGGCCTCACCTACCGCAGTGAAATGAAAAGCGGCGGCACCTGGCGCGCCGCGTTCAACATCACCAACCTGTTCAACCGCGAGCCTTCAGTGGCGCCCGGCGCTGGTGGCCAAGGCCTCATCACAGGGCATGACGTACTGGGGCGGCGTTATCAGGTGAGTTTGAATATGGACTTTTAGTTCTATTTAGTCAGTTCTCACCGTTCGACTCAAAAAACGCCGGAATGAAAATTTCGGCGTTTTTTTATCCTTGATATTTCATTGTAGGTTCTCAGTTCACGCATCAAGTCTGTTGCAGCCGGTAGCCCGAGTACGCATCCGGGGG
>JAIRJU010000151.1 GCA_031260485.1 Pseudomonadales bacterium
TCGAGATCGAGGCCCAGCGCCAAACGGCTGATTTTGGCGGCAGCGGAAACATAGGCTTCGACCAGCGCGGGCGAAGAGCCGAGCGATCCGGCCATGTTGTCGAAGCCGTAACTGGTGTCGTCCACCGGCAACAAGGCGGCGGCATCAATCTTCAGCCCCAACAGTTCGTTGATGGCATTGGCGTATTCGGCGCGGTTCATGCGATGAATGCCGGGCGGTGCCAGTACGGGCGAGGCTTGCCAATGCTTGTCCAGTTCGCTGACCAGCGCAGAAACCAGCATTTTCTGCTCTTCCGGCTTAGGGCGCGCTTTGCCGGGCGGCGGCATGACGCCTGCGCTGAGCTTGCGGATCATCGCTTCGCCGACTTTCGCCTGATCGCCGATGTGCGAGAAATCGAAGGATTCAAGATCGAGGCCACCGGAGTAGTCGTCCAGGTTATGGCATTCGGTGCAATAGGTGTTCACCAGCTCGCCGAGCTTGGCTTGATCCTGCGCTTGAGCCTGCGCGAGAGTGGCCGCAGATGCCAGAACGGCAAGGGCGAGCGCGCGCGGATGGGTAAAGTGATACGGCATTACTAACAAACCCCCAAATACGTAGAGTCGTGACGAGAACGGATACAAGCTGCCCATTGCTGTAGTTTGGTACGGGACTGGCGGATCATACGGATATAAATAAGGAAATAAAGGGCAAATTACCTGGTTTTAACGGTTTTTAACGGTTAGTCCACACGCAATCTTCCTCACCAGCCCCCGGCGCGAAGCCTTGGGTAGCCGCGCGCCTTCCGTTCACCGCGCTGAAGGGAGATGATCCGCAGGCGTTGATTGCGCCCTATGCCTTCGATCCCTCGGTTTCATAACGATTCATACAGATAAATTTTTCGCACAAGCCTCTTTGAAGGGCGGTACGCAAGTATGCACGTGCCCCGCCCAGCAGCGCAGCGGCAAAATGAGTGACACTGCCTGTTGAATAGCGACAGGCGTTAAAACACTACACATCTGGAGTTCATCATGACTACATCGACATCAAAATTCGTTCAAGAATGGCAGCGGTATCTAAGACCCCTCATGGTCTCGATGCTGGCTGGCCTCACCATCTTCTTTTTTGCGGCGACGCTGTTGCAACTGGTGAATTTGAACTCGCAGATTGCTGCAACGCCTCGTCTGGATCCGGCGAGCCTGGCGGCCATGCCGTCATGTCCTCAACCACTTAGTTACGACGACTGCCGTAGCGAACAACGGTTGCGGGTTGCCGTACTCCTCGAAGCCAATCTGATCGAGCGCCGCCATCACGAGGCGAGCGTTCAGCTAATGGCCTCGATCTGGTCGCGCTATCTGGGTTTCAGCACGGGCATGATCCTGTCGCTCGTCGGCGCCGCATTCATCCTCGGGATGCTCTCGGACGGCGGCACGAACATCGATATGCACGATTCCGCCAAGGCCGCTCGCGTCAGCCTGGCGACGAGTTCACCGGGCCTGGTGATGGTCATCGCCGGCGTGGCGCTGATGGTGGTCAACATCACGACCCTCCACACCTTGAGCGTCGTCGATGCACCGATCTATTTCACGGGCGACGGGCGTTCGCCCCTTCCACTTCCACTAGACTTACTCGACCTCGCGCCGCCGGCGCCTGAGTCGCTCGATAGGAGCACACCATGAAACGCAACCTTGTTGTGACAGCGATCGCCGTGATCGCGCTGCTATTCTCATCGTCCCGCGCCCCCGCAGCGGACCAACTCTCAGACCAGCAGCTCTACAATAACGGGGCCGCCGGCTACACCAACGGCAACTGCGTGACGGTCGCGCGATATTGGTACGCCTATCTATTGAGGAACCCGGCCGGCCTGACGGCGAACCGGCGCGCTTGGATCAGCAGTGTCATTGACAGCTGTGAGCAAGCGCCGACCCGATATGCTTCTACCTTCACGACCTTCTATAGGGTGCCGCCTACCCGGCAAGCTGCGTGTGACACCTACGGAGAATTAGCCGTCGAGCAATACGAAGCCGCCCAGGCTAACAATTGTGGTTTTTCAGGACCGCAATGGCATTCAAACAAGGACTACCACTCACAGTGGTGCATGACCGTGCAGCCGATCGAAGATTCCAAAGAGCGGAGCGCCCGCAATGTTGCACTTACGCAGTGTCTTGCGCAGCCGCCGACTGTGCTGCCGCCTGGTACGAAGGAGTAGGCTGCCGCTGGAGCCTTGAACCTGCCCCCCGCCAGCGGCGCACCATTCCCCTCCTGGAGGTTGTCGCAAAACTATTTCTCCGACACCCGACTGAACTCACGGTCGAGAAAGAGCGCCAGAGTTCATCGAGAAGCAGAAAATTGGGCACTTGACCCGAAAAGCCTCTGTATGCGCCGATACGAGGCTCTATTGGCCTGCAAAATGGCAAAAATATAGCCCCATAGGCTCCAAACAAGCGCCACAGCCCGAGACAGGTTATGCGCCAGCACATGCAGGGCGAATTCGCGCATGACTGCGCGCAGCCCCTTACGGCGGAATCGGTTGAGGTTCTGGTTTTGGCGCATACTGCCAAATACCGGCTCGACCATGGCTTGGCGTTGACTGAAGATGCGCCTTGCCTGCGGGTGAGACATGACGTGACGCAACGCATCGCGTTTTTCATCCTCGGGGTAGCGTTTGAGGGTTCTGCCATCTGCCGCGTTGGTGCATTTGGCACGCAACGCACATTCCGCGCTTGCTGCGTAGAGGCGATACGCGCGCGTTTTCTGGCTTGCTTGGCATGGGTACAGCAATATCAGGCCTTGGCCTGCCGGGCAGCGATAGCTGTCCTCAAAGGGGTCGTAGTGGAAATCGGCTTTGCTCAATAGCGCTTGCTCTTTCACCGCGGCAGGCCATTTGCCTTGCGGGCATAACAAACTGATATCGCGCTTGAGCGTCTCATCGATCACGGTATCGTCGAAATAGCCCGCATCGAGCAACAACTCCTGGGCATCAGCGCCGCTCACCCGCTTGCTTTGATCGAGCATGGCGGCAATCACCTGGGTTTCGCTTGACGCATGTACGGCCATGGCCGTGATGATTCGCGCTGGGTTGACCAGCACCGAGGGCTTGTAAGACGGCCCGCTGCCGCGCCCGCGCTTGAGCGGCTGAA
>JAIRJU010000179.1 GCA_031260485.1 Pseudomonadales bacterium
TGCTGTCGCCGAATGTCATCAGCATCAGCGTGTACACGGATTATTACTGCGGCGGCGCCTACCCGGATTGGGGTGATAACCCGATCAACCTGAATGCGCGTACCGCGCAGGTGCTTACATTGGAAGATATCCTCTGGACAGGCGAGGGTGATCCCGTGCGCTATGACAGGGATTTGCCGCCTTGGGCCAGAAGCAGCGCGGGAGATGCCAGCTATCGTGAAACCTATCTGGTGCCTTGGCTCATCGAGCAACTCAAAACTTTGCATCCGGAAAGCACCGATGAAAACGGCTGCGATGACTATGATGACGAACAAAACATTCGCCAGTGGGAGTTTCCGACTTGGCTGCTCAACGCAGAAGGTATTGAGTTCACGCCTTCCTATCCGCACGCTGTGGCGGTTTGCAGAATCCCGGTGACGCTGCCTTATGAAATCGTGCGCCAACGTCCGGGCGTGTTGAAGTTGGCGCTGCCCTGAGGTCTACTCACACGACGCATGACCGAAACCCACCGCATCGAATACAAGCAGGAACTGACCGATGGCTTTGAAAAAGAAGTCATCGCGTTTTTGAACGCCCACGAAGGCGGCATCATCCATGTGGGCATCGCCAAAAACGGCGATGTTGTTGGTATTCACGATGCCGATGCTGTGCAGCTTGCGATCAAGGATCGGATCAAAAACAACATTCTGCCCTCCGCGCTGGGTTTGTTCGATGTCATCCTTGAGCGGCGCGACGGCAAAAGTGTCATCAAAATCATTATCGCTTGCGGCTCGGAAAAGCCGTATTACCTGCGCAAGTTCGGCATGTCTGAAAAAGGCTGCTTCATCCGCATCGGCAGCGCCTGCGAGCCAATGCCCGCGCGTATGATCGAGGAGCTTTTCTCCCGTCGCACCCGTAATTCACTTGCGCGCATCCGCTCGCCCCGGCAGCAACTGGGTTTTGAGCAACTGAAAATTTATTATCAGGAAGCAGGTTTTGCGCTGAATGAAAAATTTGCCGCCAATCTGGAATTGGTGGATGAGAGCGGCGCGTACAACTATGCCGCGTATCTGCTGGCCGATGAAAATGGCAACTCGGTGCAGGTCGCCAAATATGCCGGACATGATCGCGTCGATCTGCTGGAAAGCAAGGAATACGGTTACTGCTGCCTGGTCAAAACCTGCAAGGCCGTTCTCGACCGGCTGGAAGGTATCGAGAACCGCAACATCACCAAAATAACGCCCCGCGAACGCATCGACCGCCCGTTGTGGAACAAGGTCGCGCTGCGCGAGGCCGTCATCAACGCCATCATCCACAACGATTACAGCACCGAACTGGTGCCCAAGTTCGAGGTGTTTCTTGACCGGTTGGAGATCACCTCGGCAGGCGTCGTGCACAGCGAAAAAGAGCAACAGGACTTTTTCGCGGGCTACTCCAATCCACGCAACAAGACCTTGATGCGTGTGTTCAAGGATTTGGGCATGGTGGAGCAGCTTGGTTCAGGGATGCCGCGCATCCTCAAGGCGTACCCGCGCGAGGCGTTCGTCTTTTCCGGCCATTTCATCCGCATGACGCTCCCCATGTCGGCAGAGGCGCTGGAGCAGGAGAACGAGGGGCCAGAGTCGGGGCTAGAGTCGGGGCTAGAGTCGGGGCTAGAGTCGATCCGGGGGCGAGTGCTCTCTGCACTGACCCATGCCCCGCTTTCCAAGTCCGATCTGGCTCGTGCGTTGGGACACAAAACCATCTCTGGCAGACTCCACGAACGGGTACGCGACCTGCTCACCGAAGGGCTGATCGAATACACCCTGCCCGAAAAACCCAACAGCCGCCTGCAAAAATACCGTCTCACCGACAAAGGGCGAGCCGAACGGCAGAGTTCTGAGGTTCTACAGTCGCGTGTCAGCCCGAGATGAATGTGCGCTATGGAGCGCGCCCCCGATGCTTGACGCTCCAGCTTTCGGTCAAGCGCGCCTTGTAATGACCGGCAATGTCAGTGCGCCGCCGAAACCCATCCGTCGCCGCCCTTAACGCCTGCACAATCCCCGGCTCAAACGCCGAGTGTCCGGCATCCGGCACCACCACCAGTTTGGCTTCCGGCCAGGCCTTGTGCAGATGCCATGCGCTGCGCATCGGGCACACCACATCGTAGCGGCCTTGCACAATCACGCAGGGGATGTGGCGAATCTTTTCCACATCGCGCAATAGCTGGTCGTCGCTATCGAAAAAACCGCCGTTGACGAAGTAGTGACATTCGATGCGCGCGAAGGCTGCGGCGTAGCGGGCGGTCTTGAACTTGTCGATGGCCGCGGCATTGCTGCGCAGGAAGCTGGTTGCGGCCTCCCATGTCGACCAGGCGCGTGCGGCGGCATTGCGTTCGCGCGCTACGGTGCTGGTCAGCCGCCGGTAGTAGGCGCGCATCATGTCGTAACGCTCCTGCTCCGGAATGGGCTGGATGAAATTCTCCCAAAAATCCGGGAACAGCGATGCCGCGCCTTCGCTGCTTTGATAGAACCATTCCAGTTCCGAACGGCGCAGC
>JAIRJU010000197.1 GCA_031260485.1 Pseudomonadales bacterium
GGTGCGGATGCCGGAAATCAGCGAATTGTACTGCGGATGTAGGACGCAGGGTCCACGACCCGGCCGTTCTTGTGCACTTCGAAGTGCACATGCGGGCCGGTGGTGCGTCCGGTGGAACCGGACAGCGCGATGACCTGGCCTTTCTTGACCACATCGCCCTCTTGCACCAGTAGCGTCTGGTCGTGGCCGTACAGGGTTTCGAGGCCATCACCGTGGTCGATTTTCACCACTTTGCCGTAGCCGCTGCTTTCGCCTGCGAAGGTGACGATGCCGGCCGCCACGGCGAAGATGTTGACACCAGCGGTGCCCGTGGCGAAATCGACGCCCTCGTGCCGCGCCACCTGGCCGGTGAAAGGATCGAGACGGCGGCCAAAGCCAGAGGACACATAGCCCACCTTCACCGGCCGGCCTTCCACCGCAAATTCTTCGTGATGCTGACGCTGCACCAAAATGCCATCGAGCAGATCAAGCTGCTGCTGGCGGTTGTCCAGCAGCGCTGACAGACGGTCGAGTTCGCTGATCAAATCCGGGATTTGTTCGGTTTCGCCGGTATCGACTTCAGGGCCGCCCACCGAGGGCTCGTCACGGAAATTGAATTCGCCGTCATCGAGACCGGCGGCTTTGGTGAGGCGTTCGCCGAGGGCGTCGAGGCGGATCAGGCGGGCTTGGAGATTGGCGAGGCGGATAGTGAGAGCTTGTAACTGGGAGACGGCAGCCTCCCTGACGCGGACGAGATCGGCCTTCTGGGTTTTCATGTCCTCGGCCAGCGCCTGAGCACTCACCGTGAACTGAAGGGTTTGTGCGAGGTGGTAGCCGTAATACCCCACGAGCACAGGCAACCCCAACAGGCACAGGCCCAGCGCTGCCTTCATCCAGCCCCGCACAATCAGAGAGCGGGAAGCGCCATGCTTTTCATCGACCAGAATTATTTTCATCAGTTACGTTGCTAAAACCAGCTCATGCTCAAAGCGATTCAAAGTACTTGTTGTGTTCCCTCCCCTGCGCGCTGTATGAACCGGGGCAGCGGGAGAGGGCGGAAGATAGCGAATAAGTTACCGCTCTGCCAAGCCTGATGAGTCTGGATAAAACTAGCCGGCTTTCATTCCCCCCCAATACGACAAAGGCCCCGAGCCACTGGCTACGGAGCCTTTATTTACACGAGACCCTGAATCGAGATAGGGCTCAGCCGGTAAAAATCGGCCGCATATATGAAATCGGCACGGCGTCTTTGTCGTCAAAGGTGACGATTTCCCAGCAATCTTCGCTGGCGATGAGTTTGCGCAGCAGTTGGTTGTTGAGTGCGTGGCCTGATTTGTAGCCGCAGAATTCGCCGATCAGGGTTTTGCCGAGCAGGTAGAGATCGCCGATGCAGTCGAGAATCTTGTGTTTGACGAATTCGTCTTCGTAGCGCAGGCCGTCTTCGTTGAGTACGCGGTAATCGCCCACAGCGATGGCGTTGTCCATGCTGGCGCCGAGTGCGAGGTTGCGATTGCGCAGTTCTTCAAACTCGTGCATGAAGCCGAAGGTGCGGGCGCGGCTCACTTCCTTGACGAACGAGGTGCTGGAGAAATCAATGCAGGCGTCTTTGGTGTACTTGCGGTGTACGGGGTGGTCGTACAGCAGGGTGTAGCCCACTTTGAAGCCGTTGAAGGGTTTGAGCGATACCCATTTGTCGCCCTGGGCGACGCTGACTTCCTTGGTGATGCGGATGTATTTCTTGGCGACATCCTGCTCTTCGATGCCGGCGCTCTGGATCAGGAACACGAAAGGGCCAGCGCTGCCGTCCATGATCGGCACTTCGGGGGCGCTGACATCGACATAGGCGTTGTCGATACCGAGTCCGCTCATGGCGGACATCAGGTGTTCCACCGTGGAAATGCGCACCTCGCCTCGCATCAGCGTGGACGACAGCGTGGTTTCGCCGACATTTTCCGCCAGCGCGGGAATGCTCACCACCGGATCCAGATCCACCCTGGAAAACACGATACCGGTATCAGCCGGCGCCGGACGCAGGGTGAGGTAGACCTTCGTGCCGGTATGCAAGCCGACACCAGTGGCACGAATGACATTCTTGAGGGTGCGTTGCCTGATCATGGGTATCTTGAACCTGTTAATGGGAGCGGCCCCTCCGTGAGCAAGCCGCGGATATTAACAAAGCAGCCCTATGTGGCCCAACTATTATTTGCGGTTTCGACTCGCCTGTGCTTAACACAAATGACGGCACCGCGACGCCCGGCAGCAGGAACCGGGCGGCGGGAGCGGTGCCGTCATCGCCGATTCAGGCGTCAATCAGCCTGACGGCGCAGGAAGGCCGGGATGTCCAGGAAGTCGAGATCGGCATCCGCGCCCACGGCTTTCTGATACAGCGCGTGGCTCTGCGGTTCCGGACGGCTGGCGGACTGACGGCGCATCGCGGTCGGGCGATCCAGAGTGTGGTAATCCATCTTGCCACGCGGCGGGATCTTCGGCGTGTTGTCGATCACTTTGGCGGCGGCCGGTTTGTCGAGCCGGGCGCTGCTGGCGGCGCCAAGGCCAGTGGCCACCACGGTGACGCTGATTTCGTCGCCCATGTTGGAATCGATCACGGTGCCGACGATCACCGTGGCTTGATCGGAGGCGAACTCGGCGATGGTGTTGCCCACTTGCGAGTATTCGCCCAGGGTCAGGCTTTCGTTGGCGGTGATGTTCACCAGAATGCCGCGCGCGCCTTGCAGATTGACATCTTCCAGGAGCGGGCTGCGGATTGCGGCTTCGGCGGCCAGCGTGGCGCGGTTTTCACCTGCGGCGCGGCCCGTGCCCATCATGGCCATGCCCATCTCGGACATCACGGTTTTCACGTCGGCGAAATCGACGTTGATCAAGCCTTCGCGGATGATGAGATCGGAAATGCCTTTCACCGCGCCCAAGAGCACGTCATTGGCCTTGGAGAAGGCGGTGAGCAGCGAGGCGTCGCTGCCCAGCACTGCCATCAGTTTTTCGTTGGGGATGGTGATGAGCGAATCGACGTGTTCGGCCAGCTCGCGGATGCCTTGTTCCGCCACCAGCGCACGCTTGCGGCCTTCAAAGCCGAAGGGTTTGGTCACTACCGCCACCGTCAAAATGCCCATTTCACGCGCGATCTCGGCGACGACAGGCGCAGCGCCCGTGCCGGTGCCGCCGCCCATGCCCGCGGTGATGAACACCATGTCGGCGCCGTCGATCACTTCGCGGATGCGCTCGCGGTCTTCCATCGCGGATTGACGGCCAATGTCGGGATTGGCGCCCGCGCCCAAGCCTTTGGTGACTTGCGAGCCCAGTTTCACCACCGCCTTGGCGCCGATCTTTTCCAGCGCCTGGGCGTCGGTGTTGGCGCAGATGAAGTCCACGCCATCGACCGAACTCTGAATCATGTGCTTGACGGCGTTGCCGCCGCCGCCGCCCACGCCGATCACTTTGATGACGGCGTTTTGTGGTGCGTCTTCGACTATTTCAAAAAAACTCATGGTGTTTACCCCCGCTGAATTGAACATGTGGTTGTGTTGCTTACGTTTACTGCCTGCTGTTTCTTGCTGGTATTTCCTGCTGGTACTGCTTAACGCTTTCCCCTTTTTTCTTTCCCCTTTCCCCCTTTTTTTCTCTCCTGTTTTTCCCTCTCCCCAGCCCTCTCCCCAGCCCTCTCCCGCACGCGGGAGAGGGAGTAAATTTGGAGTGAATCGTGTCAGTCATCGCGGAAGAAGAAGCGTTTGACGCGGCCGAGCAGCGTGACGACGGGCTCACGCACCGGTTCACGTCCTTCGCGCTCGTGTACTTGTTTCATGGCGTAGAGCAAGAGCCCCACGCCTGTGGAATAGGTGGGATTGCGCACGATGTCGGTGAGGCCGCTGACTTCCGTCGGCATTCCGATGCGCACCGGCATGTGGAAAATTTCTTCCGCCAGTTCCACCACGCCTTCCATCTTGCTGGTGCCGCCGGTGAGCACGAGGCCGGCGGCCAAGAGATCGGCGTAGCCGCTGTGGCGAATCTCGGCCTGGATCAAATGGAACAGTTCGTCGTAGCGCGGTTCGACGACATCGGCGAGCGCCTGGCGCGACAACTCGCGCGGCGCGCGGTCGCCGACACCGGGCACCTTGATGAGATCGTCCGGGCTCGCCAGTTGCGACAGCGCGCAGGCGTATTTGATCTTGAGTTCTTCGGCGTGTTCGGTGGGCGTGCGCAGCGCCATGGCGATGTCGTTGGTCACTTGATCGCCCGCGATCGGGATCACGCCGGTGTGACGGATCGCGCCTTCGGTGAAGATGGCGATGTCGGTGGTGCCGCCACCGATGTCGATCATGCACACGCCGAGATCCTTTTCGTCTTCGGTCAGCACGGCGTAACTGGAAGCCAATTGTTCCAGAATGATTTCATCCACATCGAGGCCGCAGCGGCGGATGCACTTTTCAATGTTCTGATACGCATTGGAGGCGCAAGTGACCAAATGCACCTTCGCCTCCAGGCGCACGCCAGACATGCCGAGCGGTTCCTTCACGCCTTCCTGGGAATCGATGATGTATTCCTGCGGCAGGATGTGCAGGATTTTCTGATCGGTGGGAATCGCCACCGCCTGCGCCGCATCGATCACGCGGTCGATGTCGGCGGCGAACACTTCACGGTCGCGGATCGCCACGATGCCGTGTGAATTCATGCTGCGAATGTGGCTGCCCGCGATGCCCGCGTACACCGAGTGAATACGGCAGCCCGCCATCAACTCTGCTTCTTCCACCGCGCGTTGAATCGATTGCACGGTGGATTCGATGTTCACCACGGTGCCTTTCTTCAGGCCGCGCGAGCGATGCCGCCCGATGCCGACGATGTTCAAGCCGCCCTCGGGCGTGATTTCGCCCACGATCGCCACCACTTTCGAGGTGCCGATGTCGAGCCCCACTATCATGTTGTTACTGGATTCGTTCGCCATGTTTTCGCTTTGCCTCTGTTGCCGCCGCCCTAGCGTTCGTCGTTTGTCACTGCGAGCGCGCTACCAGCGCGCCATCCTTGGACGTGCCTGGCGTTGCCGCGGGTTGCACCGCAATGCCGTTGCGATAGCGCAGATCCAGCGCCGCCACGTTACTGAGGCGCTCCGCACCCATCGCCTGTAAAAACACGATCAAGCGCCGCAACCGTTCCAATTCATGCTCGCGCCCAAGCCGCACCACGATGCCGTTGGTCAAGGTCATGGTCCACGCGCCGCGCGCATTCATGGTGAGATCGCGGATGCGCACGCCGAGCGGATAAAGCAGTTGGTTGAATTCCAGGTATTGCTGCATCACTTCTCTGGCTTCGTCCTTGGGGCCAGACAAAAGCGGCAACTGCATCTGCGCATCGATGTCGTCCGGCTTGAAAATACGGCCCTGCTGATTCACCAGCGCATCGCTGCCCCAGCGCGCAATCGCTACTTCTTCGTTGACATGAATGATGAGACGGCCCGGCCATTCACGGCGCAGCGCCACATCGCTGATCCAGGGCTGGCGTTCCAGTTCGCGCTTGAGCAGATCCAGATCGAGCGACACCAAGGACGCGGCCACGAAACGCTTCACGCTGTCTTTGATGGCATCGCCGCTGACGAAATTGAGTTCGCCTTCGATCGCCACTTCCGTGATCTTCTGCGCGTTGACCTTGTCCACCGCCTGTTTGATACCGACGCCGCACAGCGCCACCAGCGCCAGCCCCAGCGCGGCGAGCAAGAAACGCCCCAGCAAGGCCAGGCGCGGTTCGTTGTTGCGCGGCGGCATCCGCACGCTGGCACCGCGCGCGTGAGCGCTACGAAACGTGCCGACTTCGCGTTCAGCCATGGTTGTTCTCCTGGTGAGAGTTGTTCTCCTGGTGAGAGTTGTGCTCCTGGTGAGAGTTGTTCTCCTGCTCCTTGTGCAGGCTGCCGTGCAAAATGCGCAGCACCAGCGTGTCGAAATCCATGCCTGCGGCGCGCGCCGCCATCGGCACCAGCGAGTGGCTGGTCATACCGGGCACTGTGTTCACTTCCAGCAGCCAGAAGCGGCCCTGTGCATCGCGCATCGCATCCACCCGGCCCCAGCCTTGGCAGCCGATGGCGCGATAGGCTTGCAGCGCCAGCGTTTGCAAGTCGTGTGCGGCTTCAGGGTCGAGATCGCAAGGGCACAGATAGCGCGTGGTGTCCGACAGGTATTTGGCCTGGTAATCGTAGAAGGCGTTGGCGCTGCGCAGTTCGATGATCGGCAGCGTTTCGTCATCGAGAATGGCCACGGTATATTCGCGGCCTTCGATCCAGCGCTCGGCCATGATCTCGGCATCGAATTGCAACGCTTTGTTCCAAATCGCGCGGAACTCCTCCACGTTGACGGCGCTGCCCACGCCAATACTGGAACCTTCGTTCACCGGCTTGATGAAACAGGGGCCCAGGCGGTCGAGCACGGCTTGGGGATCCATCTCAGGCGTCAGCTTGATAAATGGCGGGGTGGAGAGGCCAAGCTGTTGCCATACCAGCTTGCAGCGCACCTTGTCCATCGCCAGCGACGAAGCCAACACGCCGCTGCCGGTATACGGCAGGCCCATCCATTCCAGCGCGCCTTGCAGCTTGCCGTCTTCGCCATCGCGGCCATGCAGGGCAATGAAAACATGCTCGATGTGTTCGCGGCGCAGCACTTCCAGCAGGTGCTTGTCCGCGTCGATGCCGATGGCGTTCACGCCTTTGTTGCGCAAACCTTCGAGTATCGCGGCGCCGCTCAAGAGCGAAATCTCGCGCTCGGCAGAGCGGCCACCCATGACCACCGCGACCTTGCCACAGATTTGCGCGGGTACTGCGTCAGACATTTCCCAGGCCCTCTTCCGCCAATTGTTTCGCCACCAGGCCAACGCTGCCGGCGCCCTGCGTTACCAAAATGTCGCCGTCGCGCAAGAGCGCGGCGAGAATGCCCTTGAGCTCTTCGGGCTTTTTCACCAGCACCGGATCGAGTTGACCACGCTGGCGAATACTGCTGCACAGATGTTTGCTGTCGGCGCCGCGAATCGGTTTTTCGCCCGCGCCATACACGTCGAGCAGCAACAGAAAATCGACGCCGTTGAGCACTTCGACGAAATCGTCGTACAGATCATGCGTGCGGCTGTAGCGATGCGGCTGATAGATCATCACCAGGCGGCGTTCGGGCCAGCCATCGCGGATGGCACGAATGTTCGCCGCCACTTCGGTGGGGTGATGGCCGTAGTCGTCCACCAGCAGCACCTTGCCCTGGCCTGCGCACACCAGTTCGCCTTGCACGTCGAAACGGCGGCCCACGCCTTGGAAATTCGCCACGCCTTGTTGAATGTCTTCATCACTGAGTTTTTCATCCGTGGCTACCGCTATGGCGGCGGTGGCGTTGAGCACGTTGTGCAGGCCCGGCATGTTGATCGTCAATGGCAGCGGCGCGGCATCGCCTGGGCGCTGCACCGTAAAGCGCGTGACGCGCTCGCGCTGGCTGACTGTCACCACGCGGAAATCGGCGTCCGCGCTGAAACCGTAGGTGAGCACCGGGCGCGAGACCTGCGGCAGGATCTCGCGCACCACGGGATCGTCGATGCACAGCACCGCGAGGCCGTAGAACGGCAGGTTGTGCAGAAAGTCGATGAAGGTTTTTTTGAGCTTGCCGAAGTCGCCTTCGTAAGTGCTCATGTGGTCGTCGTCGATGTTGGTTACTACGGCTACCATCGGCAAAAGATGCAGAAACGAGGCATCGCTCTCGTCGGCTTCCGCCACCATGTAGCGGCTGGCACCGAGCTTGGCGTTGGTGCCTGCGCTATTGAGCAAACCGCCAATGACGAAGGTAGGATCGCAACCACCCTGCGCCAAGAGCGAGGCGATGAGGCTGGTGGTGGTGGTTTTGCCGTGGGTGCCGGCGATGACGATGGAATGGCGGTAGCGCATCAGCTCCGCCAGCATTTCTGCGCGGCGAATGATCGGCGTGCGCAACTCCAGCGCGCGCAGGATTTCCGGGTTGCGTTTGTCGATGGCGCTGGAGACCACCACCACGTCGGCGTCGCTCACGTTATCCGCCTCGTGCCCCTTGAACACGCTGACGCCGAGTTTTTGCAAGCGGCGAGTCACGCTGGAATCCGCCAGATCGGAACCGGAAATCACATAGCCTTGATTGAGCAGCACCTCGGCGATGCCGCTCATGCCCGCACCGCCGATGCCGACGAAATGAATGTGACGGATGCGGCGCATTTCAGGAACGCTGAGGTTGCCGCGGCTATTGATGGATTCACTCACGCGCAATACTCCAAACAAAGATCGGCCGCGCGCGCTGCCGCCTGAGGCCGCGCCAAGCTAGCGGCGGCGGCGCCCATTGCGCGCAGAGGCGCACGGTCGTGGCAGAGCGGCGCCAGCAATTGCCACAGCGCCTCTGCATCCAGTTCCTGCTGCGGCACCATCAGCGCGGCGCCCGCAGCGACCATGACTTGCGCATTGGCGCGCTGGTGGTCGTCCACCGCGTGCGGATACGGCACCAGAATCGCCGGCAGGCCGCACATGCACAGTTCCGCCACCGTGCTGGCGCCCGCGCGGCATAGCACGAGATCGGCCCAGCGGTAGGCGGCGGCCATGTCGTCGATGAAGGGAGCGACACTGATGGCGCCGCCAATGGCGAGCCCGGCGTCGCGGTAGGCGGCGTGGGTTGCCTCCAGCAGTTTTTCGCCACACTGATGCCGCACTTCAAGCGCGCCAGAGGTGGCCACTTTTTGCAGCAAGCGCGGCACCACTGCATTGAGAGCCGCAGCACCGAGGCTGCCGCCGAGTACCAAAAGATGCAGCGGCGCGCTGGCCTTGGCCGCGGTGTTGCCAGCGCTCGTTACCGGGCTCAGCGTTTGCCGCACCGGGTTGCCCACGTCTTGCGTCTTGGCCTTGCGCACACAGCGCGCCAACGCCGGTTGCAGTTGCACTTTGCGGGTA
Source organism: Pseudomonadales bacterium (assembly GCA_031260485.1). Taxonomy (GTDB): domain Bacteria; phylum Pseudomonadota; class Gammaproteobacteria; order Pseudomonadales; family Pseudohongiellaceae; genus CAILUG01. Next base: position 8,915 of record JAIRJU010000197.1, read on the forward strand.
AAGGCGGCGGGAAAGCCTTCCATCACCACCTGTGCCAGCGGATAAAGCAGCGTGTTGGTGAGGCCGGCAATGGCATTTTGTTCGTGAATCAGCAGCGGTTTGCCCGCGAGCCACGCCGCCACACCGCCAGGACCAGTGACAAACCCGCCAAGGCCCAGCACACAGCCCGGCGCGCTGCGGCGGATCACTCGCCAGGCTTGGCACACCGCCACGGCAATCGCAAACGGCGCCAACAATTTGCGCCACAGCGCCTTGCCGCGCAGACCGCCGATGCGGATGCAATGCAGCGGAATCGCCGTATTGCCGATCACTTTCGCTTCCAGGCCCTGGCGCGTGCCGAGCCATTCCACTTGCGCGCCACGCGCCATCAACGCCTGTGCGATGGTGAGCGCGGGAAAGATATGGCCGCCGGTGCCGCCAGCCATGATCAGAATTTTGGGCGCGGCGGCGTTCATGACGCACGCCCTCCCGAATGCGGCGCGAACACGGTTTTTTGCGCCACCTGATACACAGGCCGTGGCGCAGGCGCCATCTGATACGAAGGCTGATACAGCGGACGCGGCGGCTCACTGGGCTCGGGCATCACACTTGGCAGCGGATTGGGCCGCGCGTTCAAACGCGGCTGCTGCGATTCGTGCTGCAATTCGTGGTGTTCGATGTCGATGCGCAAAAGCAGTGCCGTCATCACCAGGCACATGAGGAGGCTGGAGCCGCCATAGCTGAGGAAAGGCAGCGTCAAGCCCTTGGTGGGCAAGAGGCCGGTGTTCACCGCCACGTTGATCAACACCTGGCCCATGAACAAAAAGGCAATGCCATAACCCAGGTAAGCGGCGAACAGACGGCCACTCTTTTCGTTGCGGCGCGCGATCAACATGGCGCGCAGCACGAAGGCGAAGAACAAAACCAAGAGCAGCAGCACGCTCACCACACCCAACTCCTCGGCAATGATGGCGAGCACAAAATCGGTGTGCGCTTCCGGCAGGAAATACATTTTTTGAATGCTGTTGCCGAGGCCAACGCCAAACCATTCACCGCGGCCAAAGGCGATCAAGGCTTGTGCCAATTGGTAGCCGGAACCGAACACGACGTCATCACTGAAGGGGTCTTTGAGCGCTTGCAGGAAGGTCATCAGGCGCTGCATCCGGTATTCGGAACTGACCACCAAAAGCCACGCACCGCCCACCGCCAGCCCCGCCATGCCCAGGAACAGATACAGCCGCACGCCCGCCAAAAACAACATGCCGAACACCGCGATGCCCAGCACCACCACCGCGCCGAAATCAGGTTCGAGCAACAAGAGGCTCACCGGAAAGCCCAGCAGAATCAGCGGAATCAACAAGCCCTTGATCGAATGACGCACCAGCACACGATGCCGGCTGAGGAACCAGGCCATGAAGAACACGATCAACAGCTTGGCGGGCTCCGAGGCTTGAAACGAGAAAGCACTGAGACTAAACCAGCGCACACTGCCGTTCACTTCGTGGCCAATGCCAGGCACCAGCACCAGCACCAAGAGCGCATAGGCCAGCGCCAACCACGCCACGCTGCCGCGATACCAAAAACGCATCGGCACACTCAGCATGAACGCGCTCACGCCCACCCCCACCGCCAGGAACACCAACTGCCGCTTGAAGTAATAGAGCCCATCGCCATAGGAACGGCTGGCAATTTCGATCGAGGCGGAGGTCATCATCACCAGACCAAAACCTACCAAGAGCGCGGTCAAAATCACTAGCCAGGGATCGCCGTAGTAACGCTGGGTGCGGTAGAAGCGCGGCAACAGCGCGGCAAAGGTGTTCATGCCAGCGCCTCCACTGCCGCGACGAAATGCTCGCCGCGCTGTGCGTAATCGCGGAATTGATCGAAGCTGGCGCAGGCTGGCGAGAGCAGCACTACATCGCCCGCCGCGGCGCGCGTCGCGGCCAGCTGCACCGCCTCTTCCAGCGTGGCGACACGCGCGATGGCGACAGCGCCCGCGAGCGCCGCTGCAATACGCGGTGCGTCTTCTCCGAACACAATGGCCAGCTTGCCCGCGCGGCGCATGGCGGGCGCGAGATCGGAAAAATCCGCGCCTTTGCCCACACCGCCTGCCAACAGAATCACCGGACCCACAGCGCCCAAGCCCACGATCGCCGCCACCGTGGCGCCGACATTGGTGCCTTTGGAATCGTTGTACCATGCTGCGCCCTGGCGCGTGGCCACCCACTGGCAACGATGCGGCAACCCGGCAAATTCACGCAGCGCGCGCAGCATCGCAGGCAGCGGCAAGCCCGCGGCGTGGCCCAAGGCCAAGGCCGCCAGCGCGTTCGCCACGTTGTGCATTCCGGCGAGCTTCATGTCATTGGCGGCCAGCAAAGCAGCATCACCCTGGCACAGCCATACACGCTGGCCTTCATGGCGAATGCCGAATTCCGTGCTGCTCTGCGCGGCGCTCAGCCCAAAGCTGGTGCGCGTGGCGGGATGTTCTGGCGGCGGATAGGTGGCCGCGTCATCGCGGTTGACCACGATGTGCGCGGCGCCAGCGAAGATGCGCTGCTTGGCGGCGCGGTAGTCGTGCAGCGTGCCATGACGGTCCATGTGATCTTCGCTTACATTGAGCACGGTAGCCACTTTGGCCTGAAGTTTTTCCGTGGTTTCCAACTGAAAGCTGGACAGCTCCAGCACATACAGCGCGGGTTCTGGCTGATCGTGTTGCAGCAGATCCAGCACCGCCAGGCCGATGTTGCCCGCCACCGCCACGCTGTTACCGGCGGCGCGCGCCATCTCGCCCACCAAGGTGGTAACAGTGCTCTTGGCGTTGGAGCCGGTGATGGCCACCAGCGGCGCGCGCACCGCCTTGGCAAAGAGGTCGATGTCGCCCGTGATGCGCACGCCATTGGCAATGGCCGCCTGCACCGCAGGCTCGCTCAGCGCCACGCCAGGGCTCATCACCAGCGCGCTGGCGCGGCACAAGGTGGCGACGTCGAGCGTGCCGAATTCGGTGGCA
>JAIRJU010000199.1 GCA_031260485.1 Pseudomonadales bacterium
CGCCGCCGATGGCGGCAGTACGCGCGCGCTTAACCCGCCGCCGCATTCCTGGGCGGCGGACCCGGCCCATGGCGTCTGTATCTGGGTGATCGACATGGCGCCCCACGCCACCTGGAGCCTGCCCGCCGCCGCGCCGCTGCTCAATCGCACGCTGTATTTCTTTGCTGGCGAACAGCTTCAGATAGGCGCCGATGCTCTGCCGGTATTGCATAGCTGCTCATTGCGCTCCGATGCCGCGCACGCGCTGCACAATGGCCCGCTGCCTGCGCGCCTGTTGTTGCTGCAAGGCAAGCCCATCGGTGAACCGGTGGCGCATTATGGCCCCTTCGTGATGAACACCCGCGCGGAGCTGATGCAAGCCTTCAACGACTACCAGCGCGATCAATTCGGCGGCTGGCCCTGGCCGCGCACCGATCCAGTACACGGCAACAGAGGGCGTTTTGCGCGACATGCCGATGGCCGCGAAGAACAACCCAACACGCTGATCTGAAGCAAAAGCAGCCGCAAAAAATAACTGACCGGAGGTTCCACTCATGTTCTATGGCGTGATCCTGGCAGGCGGTGCCTCCACCCGCATGGGCGAAGACAAGCGCTACCTGCGCCTGCATGGCCAAACGCTGCTCGAACGCACAGAAGCGCTGCTGGAGGCCGCGGGCGCCGAATTCGTGTTGCTCAGCGGCACGGTGGAAGGCCGCCTCTGCATTCCCGATACCCGAGCAGACCTGGGCCCTCCCGGCGCCGTGCTGAGCGTGATCGAACACGTGCGCGAGCACTACGGGCTCGATGGCGTCAACCTGCTGTTCGTGCCGGTGGACATGCCGCTCTTGAGCGCCGCCTCGCTCAAGCACCTGCTGGACGCCAGCGTCAACGCCACCGCCTGTCATTTCGACAACCAGGTATTCCCCTGCACCATGAAAGCCACGCCTGATCTCTACACCTACCTCAAAAGCCTCTGTAGCGCTGGCGCCACCGGTGGCGGCAAACGCTCGATGCGCGGCATCCTGACCTGGCTGCAAAGCAAGGTAGTGCCCACGGCGGGCATCGCCGAGCTTGAATTCCTCAACGTCAATACTCCCGAGGAGTGGCAGCAGGTATTGTGTGTGCAGAGGATTTGAATAGAGGATTTGAATAACGTAGCCCCAGGGATTGCCAGCCTCTGTAAGCCCACTAGAATGCCGCCCCATGATTATTTTTCGTTACCTCACCCGCCAGATCCTGCAAGCCGTGCTGGCGCTCAGTTTCATCCTGCTGGTGGTGGCGGTGCTGGGGCGCTTGATGATCTACCTGGCGGCGGCGTCGCAGGGTAAGCTGGATCCCAGTGTGTTGCTGCTGTTGATGGCGTTCCGCTTGCCGGATTTCCTGCAACTGATCCTGCCGCTCGGCTTGTTGCTCGGCATTCTCATCGCCTATGGCCGCATGTACGCCGAGAGCGAAATGACGGTGTTGATCGCCTGCGGGCTCAGTACGCGCCGCTTGCTGACGCTCACGGTGTTTTCTGGCGTGGTGGTGATGCTGCTGGTGGCGTCGTTGAGTTTGTATCTGACACCGCGTTCACTGATACAAACGCAGCGGCTCCTGGAAAGCCAGGAGAATCTGAACGAGTTCGACGTGATGGTGCCAGGGTTGTTCCAGAACTTCGATCGCCTGCGCACCACCTATGCCGAAAGCGTGACACCAGAGGGAATGCGGCATGTGTTCATGCACGAAGGCAGCGGCGACCGCATCATCGTGGCCGAAACCGCGGTGCCGTATGAGGATGCAGAAGGGCGCCGCTTCATGGTGTTCCGCAAAGGCTCGATGACGGAGGGCGTCAATGGTGAAGGCGATTATGCGCTCACCAGTTTTGACGAATGGGGTGTGTCCTTGCCGCCGCGCAATCTCAATTTCGACATCCCGCTCGAAGAACGGGCGATGAGCAATGAGGATCTGTGGCGCGCGGGGCAGCCGCTGCAACTGGCGGAGTTGCAATGGCGCGTTTCCTTGATTCTGCTGGTGCCGGTGGTGGTGCTGTTGGCGGTACCGCTCAGCCGTGTGAGCCCGCGCGAAGGGCGCTTTGGCAAACTGGTGCCGGCGATTCTGCTGTATCTGGCGTATTTTGGCCTCTTGCTGTTGAGCCGCGATCTTTTGGTGAATGGCAAACTGCCGCCGTGGCTGGGGTTATGGTGGGTGCATGGCGTGTTTCTTGGCGTGGGGCTGTGGCTGATCGGCGGGTGGCGGGGCTTGCAAGGCAATGACTAAACTCGATCGCTACATTGCCCGCAGCGTGATAGGCGCCACCTTGGTGGTGCTCTTGATTCTGAGCGGCCTCGATCTGCTGTTCACGCTGCTCGATGAGTTGGGCGATACCAACGAGCACTACACGCTGTTCGATGCGCTGGAATTCGTGCTGCTGCGCTTGCCGGCGCATTTGTATGAAGTGCTGCCCATGGCGGGCTTGATCGGCGCCTTGACTGGGCTTGGCGTGTTGGCCTCGAGCAACGAACTGGTGGTGATGCAAGCCTCTGGCGTGAGCAACCTGCGCATCGTGTGGGCGGTGATGAAACCGGCGCTGCTGTTGATGCTGTTGGGGCTCGTGCTGGGCCAGTGGGTGGTGCCGCATTCGGAGATACGCGCTGTGGTGAATCGCGCCAGCGCCAACGGCAACGTGGCGGGCTTATCGCGCTATGGCCATTGGGAGCGCGATGGCAACACCTTCATGCACTTCAACACCATCGAGCCGCAAGGCATTCTGTACGGCGTGAGTCTGTTTGAATTCGATGCGCAGCGCCAACTGCTGCGCACGGTGGCGGCGGAGCGCGCGGTCTATACGGGCGAGGCACAAGCGGGTGCGCCGAATTGGGTGTTGGAACAAGGGCGCGAACGCCTGTTCACGCGCAGCGATGGTAGCGATAGTAGCGGTGCCAGCATAAGCGCGGAGCATCGGCAATTTGCAGCGCTGCCGTGGCGTGTCGATTTGACGCCGGATCTGTTGCAGGTGCTCATCATCACACCAGACGACATGGCGATTTCAGATCTCTATCGCTATGCCGAGCGTTTTTCGCGGCAGGGGCAGAACGCGGACGGTTATTTTTTATCGTTCTGGAAAAAACTGCTCCAGCCCTTGGCCACGGCGGCGCTGGTATTCGTGGGGATTTCCTTCATCTTCGGCCCGCTGCGCGAGGCGACGATGGGCTCGCGGCTCTTCACCGCGATCGCTTTTGGGCTGGGGTTTGGCATCGTGCAGCGGCTATTGCAATCCATGAGCCTGGTGTACCACGTGGCGCCGCTGCCCGCGGTGTTGCTGCCGATTCTGCTCTGCGGCGGCTTCGGCTGGCTGCTGTTTCGCCGCGCGGCGTGAGTTTATGCCGTTTTTATGTGTACCGTTCGTTATTTATACCGCTCGTTATTTATGCCACTTTGATGACACGCGAGCGTGACACGAGGTCGGGCCAGCTACGCTGTTCGGCGTCGACGAGGCACCACCAATAACCGAGCCCTGCGCAGGCGAGTGCGAACGGCGCCACCGCCAGGCGCTGCAACACTTGTTTCCAACTGAGCGGCGTGCCATCGCGGCTTTCCACCTTGATGCGCCAGGCCTGCATCCCGAGCGTCTGGCCACTGTGCGTCCAGAACCAGCCGAAGAACAGCACCGCGCTGAGAATTTCACCCGCGAACAGCAGCCATTGGTGCAGCGGTGCCAGCCCTTGCTCCGCCCGCACCTGATCAATGCCGAGCGCGGACATCACCGCGAAGCCCACCACGATCCAGATGGCGAACACCAGAAAAAAGTCATAAACCATCGCCGCCAAACGGCGCCAGAGCGCGGCCAGCGGCACTGTAGAAGGGGAAGCAGGATGGGTCGAAGCAGGATAGGTCATAGGCTCGTATCAGTCAGAGGATGAAGGCGTGGCAGGCGAGGGCGGCCATTCTAGCCGATTCACGCCGAATCCACGCTGGCGCCGCTGGCTTGACTTTGCCCTGCTTTTCACCAAGACTGCGCGGCCATGAAAACCGCCACCACACGCAGCATCGCAGGCATTATCATTACCGGGCACTAAGCGGTGGGTGGATTCGCGGTCAACGATTGAGAATACGAAAAACCCGCCACCAGGCGGGTTTTTTATTGCCAGATTGGTGGCGGTGACAGGAGAACGACGTGGCATATTCAGGCATCAACCATCAACACGGCGCTAGCACGCTGCCGCCTTATGTGGCGCTCATGGATACCACCTTGCGCGATGGCGAGCAGACGCAAGGCGTGTCGTTCGCGGCGGGCGAAAAGCTCAACATCGCGCAGGCGCTGTTGGAATCGCTCAATGTCGATCGCATCGAGGTGGCCTCCGCGCGCGTATCCGCTGGCGAGCAGGACGCGGTGCGCGCGATCACGGCGTGGGCGGCGGCGCATGGCTATCTCGAGCGTGTGGAAGTGCTGGGTTTCGTCGATGGCCGGCACAGCGTGGATTGGATCGTGGCCGCGGGCGGCAAGGTGCTCAACCTTTTGACCAAAGGCAGCGAAAAACATTGCCGCCATCAGCTTGGCAAAACCTTGGCGCAGCACGCCGCCGACGTGTGTGAGGTGGTGCGTTATGCACAGTTGCAAGGCTTGCGGGTGAATGCCTATCTCGAAGACTGGTCCAATGGTTATCGCGATAACAAAGATTACGTGTTCGATTTCTTGCGCGCGATCGGCGACAGCGGCATCGAGCACTTCATGCTACCCGACACACTCGGCGTGCTCAGCCCTGCCGAGGTGTTCGTGGCGCTACGCGACATGCGCGCGCATTTTCCCGGCAAAAAATTCGATTTTCATCCACACAACGATTACGGCCTTGCCAGCGCCAACTGCATGGCGGCGGTGGAAGCGGGCATCGACACGCTGCACTGCACCATGAATTGCCTGGGCGAACGCGCGGGCAATGTGTCGCTCGCCGAGCTTGCGGTAGTGCTCAAGGACAAAATGGGCGTGCGCACCGCCATCGAAGAAACCCGCCTCGCCGCCGTGAGCAAGATGGTGGAACGCTTTTCCGGCAAGTGGGTGGCGGCCAATCAGCCGATCCTCGGCGCTGATGTGTTCACGCAAACCGCGGGCATTCATGCCGATGGCGATGTCAAAGGCGGCCTTTATGTGACGCAATTGACACCAGAGCGTTTCGACCGCAAGCGCACCTACGCGCTCGGCAAACTCAGCGGCAAGGCCTCCGTATTGAAAAATATTGAAGAGCTGGGCCTGACGCTATCGCCTGACAATCTCAAAAAAGTGCTGGCGCGCGTGGTGGCGCTGGGCGATTCCAAGGAAACCATCACCGCCGACGACCTGCCGTTCATCATCGCCGATGTGCTGGAAAGCAACGACTATCAGCACATCCGCCTCACGCAGTGCCAGATCAACAGCGGCCTCAATCAAGCCTCTCAAGTGGAACTGACGGTTGAAATCAACGCAGTGGAATACAGTGCAGATGGCGCGGGCAACGGCGGTTACGATGCCTTTATCGACGCGCTGGGCAAGATCCTGCCGCGCGCGGTCAGCGGTTTTGAATTGCCGGAGTTGGTGGATTACAGCGTGCGCATTCCCAAAGGCGGCAAACCCGGCGCGCTCACCGAATGCACCATCACCTGGGCCGGTGCGCCGCGCAACCTGCGCGCGCGCGGCGTGCACGCCAATCAGGTGTATGCCGCGGTGCTGGCCACGCTGCGCATGATCAACACGCGCCTGCATGGAATAATGCCACAATGATTGATCTGCGCAGCGACACCGTTACCCAGCCCAGCGCCGCCATGCGCCAGGCGATGGCCACGGCGGAAGTCGGCGACGACGTGTGGGGCGACGACCCCACGGTAGCGCAACTCGAAGCGCTGATAGCGGCGAAGGTAGGCAAAGCCGCAGGGCTTTTCGTACCGAGCGGTACGCAATCGAATCTGGTGGCCTTGCTTACGCATTGCCAGCGCGGTGATGAATATCTGGTGGGGCAAGAGGCGCACCTCTACCGCTATGAAGGCGGTGGCGGCGCGGCTTTCGGCGGCATTCAGCCGCAGCCGCTGCCGGTAGCCGCCGATGGCAGCCTGGCGCTTGACCACTTGCGCAGCGCGATCAAACCGCTGGATTTTCACTTTGCGCGCACGCGCCTGCTCTGCCTTGAAAATACCATGCATGGCCGCGTGCTGCCGCAAGGCTATGTGCAAGACGCCTGCGCGCTGGCGGATGCGCAGGGCTTGGCAAAGCATCTCGACGGCGCGCGTTTGTTCAATGCGGCGGTAAAGCAGAACGTGGCGGCGGCGGCCTTGGCGGCGCCGTTCGATAGCGTGTCGATCTGCCTTTCCAAAGGGCTCGGCGCGCCGGTGGGCTCGGTGCTGTGCGGGAGTATGGACTTCATCCAGCAAGCCAAACGCTGGCGCAAGATGCTCGGCGGCGGGATGCGGCAATCCGGCATTCTCGCCGCGGCGGGCATTTACGCACTGGAGCACAATGTTGAACGCTTGGTTGAAGATCATGCCAATGCGGCGTTCCTGGCGCGTGAGCTTGCCGCTATTGCGCAAGTGAGTATCGACATGGCAAGTGTGCAGACCAACATGGTGTTTGTCACGCCTACGCCGGGTAGCGCCGATGCGTTGACGCGCCATCTAAAGGCGCGGGGCATCCTGGTTGATCCCGGCGCGACGCTGCGGCTGGTGACGCATCTGGACGTAAGCCGCGAAGACATCGCGGCGGTGGTGCGGGAAGTGCGGGCTTTTTACGATAATTATTGATTGTTCCAAAAATTTTCCCTCTCCCCCGGCCCCTCTCCCGCACGCGGGCGAGGGGAGTCCATCAAGCGTGTAGCCCGCCGTGGGAGTCGCGCCTGCCCCTCGCCCGCTTGCGGGAGAGGGGTTGGGGGAGAGGGTGTCATGTTGGGGAGAGGTGTCATTTTGGCGAGGCAAGCCCCGCCCTATTTTTCCGCGGCGTTTTCCAGTGTTGCGGTTTGTTCGGCCAGTGCTTGTTTGGCGGTTTCCAGCAGCGCGAGCGCGGGGTTGTCGCCGTCATTGTGCGGATTGAAGGCGAGCACGGACAGGGTTTGGATGGCTTGCTGGTAGTGTCTTTGCGCCATCTGCGCGCGTGCGGTAGTCAGGCGCAAGCTGGCGTCGTAGGGCGCGAGTTGTAAGGCCCATTCCAAACCGTCGATGGCATTTTGGGTGGGCGCCATGCCTTGGTTGACATAACTGAGATAGAAATAGATCAGCGGTATCGGGTGGTCGGCCTCGATTTTGTTCACGTTGAGAAAATGCGTGCGCACCTTGGCCCAATCTTCGGCATTGCCGCTGGCGTTGGCGCTGCGGGTCAAGGCGTAACCTTTTTGAATCAAAGCGTTTATGTGGGTGGGGTTGAGCGCCAGGGCTTTATCCGCCGCGGCGATGGCGGCGGCGTCGTTACCCGCATCGGATTCGGCCTCGGCGAGCGCCGCGAGCACTTCGGGTTCGTTGGGATATTTGACCGCCAGTTCTCGTGCTTCCTGCGCGATGGCAGCGGCCTTTGCGGTTTCATTGGGATCGACGCCGCGCTTGGATTGCATCCGCACCGCAAGCGAGGCGGCTTCTGCTGGATTTAATTCTCGTATGGCAATCGGCGCGAAGCTGAGAGCAGTGCTGGGGATGCGCCAGGATAGTATCTGCCCTCTTAGATAACGCCCCAATGTCTGGTCGAGCGCCGCGAGATCGCCAAAGGCGGCGCGTGCCGCGTCTAGCTCATTTTCGCCGCGATTGAGGCGGTTCAAGTAATCCACCATTTTGCCTTTACCGGCCTCGTCCGAGTAGAGATAGTGAAACAGCGACCAGCTACGCACATAAAAATTGTCATAGAACGACTTTCTCCGCTGCGCCGCATGGGTTGCGCTGTCTAACAATTCTTCGATGCCGATTTGGCGGATGTCCGGGTTGACAAACTCATGCGCGCGGAGATTGTCTGGCCCGCCGAGGATGACGTTGCCATTGCGCTCAAACGTGACGGCGGCGAAGTATTCGGCAAAGCCTTCGACAAACCAGGGCGGCACCATGGAATTCAGATTCTCGAACATGAAATGGTGCGCATATTCGTGCATGAGAATCATCTCGGATTCAGATACCGCTCCTGAGCTTTTGCTGTTGACGGAAGGAATGAAAGCGCTGGAACTCCCGGCGCGCGGTATATAAAAACCGCTGACGAAATCTGAGGCAGCCGTATTGCCAAACAGCTTGCGTACTTGACGATCGTTGCTGACGACATAAATGGTGAGGCGGTTGGACGGGCTCGGCGTGCTGGTGCGCGAGGGAAATATAATCGTCATCGCCTGGTGATAGCGCTCCAGTTTTTCGGAGAAGGCGCGCAGGTTGCGCTCACTTTCGTCGGCATAAATGACGAAATGTTCGCTCTTGGCCTCGCGCCAGGCGGCGAAGCTCAGCGGCGAAAGTAACAGGGCGGTGCCAATCAGTAGAGCTTTCAGTAGGGCCTTCAAGTGCATGAGCGTTCCTTGTTTGCGTGACGATGCGTTGGCGCGGCGGAGGCTAGCAAAGGGAAAGCAGGGGCTCAAGAGCCTGAAGGCCCTCTCCCCCAACCCCTCGCCCGCTTGCGGGAGAGGGGTTGGGGAGAGGGAAAAACGGGTAGGCGAGAGGGAAAAACGGGTAGGCGAGAGGGAAAAACGGGTAGGCGAGAGGGAAAAACCTTTACACCGGCATGGCCGCCAAGGCCGCAACCACGCGGTCGCCGAAATCGCGGGTGCTGATCATGGTAACGCCGCTGCCGGGTTTGGAGAGGTCGGCGGTGGAGAAACCGGCGGCGAACACGCTCTGCATGGCTTGCCAGAGGTTGGCGGCTTCTTTGGGCATGTTGAAGCTGAATTCCAGCATCATCGCCACCGAGCCGATCATGGAGTAGGGGTTGGCGATGTTCTTGCCGGCGATGTCCGGGGCGGAGCCGTGCGAGGGTTCGTAATAGGCTTTTTGCGGGCCAATGCAGGCGGAGGGCATCAGGCCCAGCGAGCCGAGAATACCGCCGCCTTGATCGGAGAGAATGTCGCCGAACATGTTTTCCATCACCATCACATCGAACATGGTGGGCTTGAGGCAGAGGTAGGTGGCGGCGGCGTCCACCAGAATGTGTTCTACCTTTACCTCGGGGTAATCTTTACGCACTTCTTCCAACACCTCGTTCCATAACACGCTGGATTTCAGCACGTTGGATTTGTGGATGTTGTGCAGCACTTTTTTGCGTTTTTGCGCGGTGGCGAGCGCTACCTGGTGGATGGCGCGAATCTGGTCTTCGTCGTATTCGAGCACTTCGTTGACATAGCGCTTGCCAGCGGCGTTCACGCCCATTTCCTTCTTGCCGAAATAGAGGCCGCCTACCAGTTCGCGGATGATCATGATGTCTACACCTTCGCCGATCACCTCAGGCTTGAGCGGCGAGAAATGCGCCAGCGCCTTGGGCAGGTACACCGGGCGGAAGTTGGCGTAGGTGTTGTAGCGGCGGCGCAGCGGCAGCAGCGCGCCGCGCTCGGGTTGCTGGTCTACGGGAATTTTCTTTGATTCTTCGTGGTTGAGGCCGATGGGGCCTTTGAGGATGGCGTGGGCGGCGTCGCAGACGGCTTTGGTGGCGTCGGGGAAGGCGTTGCCGCAGTCAAACCAGGCGGAGGCGCCGAAAGGCGTGTGGGTGAGTTCAAAGCGTACCGGGTTGCGCGTTTCGATCAAACGCAGCACTTTCACGGCTTCTGTCATGATCTCGGGGCCAATGCCGTCACCGTCGAGCAGGGCGATTTTGTAGCTGTTCATGGGTTTGTTTCCGGGTCAAAAAAGGCAGGCACTTTAGCACTTGGCTGTCACGCTCGAAAAGGAGAAATGTGGCGCAGGGCCTGCGTCACGCAGCGTCTGCCGTCTGCGTCGAACCATTCGGCAGAATCGAAACGCCGATGAAGCCCGCCAGCGCCGCCAGCACGAACACGACGACCGTGCCGTTCTCCAATGTTGGCTTGATTGGAAAAATGTTCACGCCGATCCGAAACAGCAGGTAGGCAATCACGGCAACCCCCACCGATAAAGCCAGGCTCGCCAGCACCGTGCTCCATTTGCGCCGTCCGCTTGGACGCGCCAGCAGCCTTACCGTACCGCCGAAGAGGCCGCCGCCGAGGCTCGCAGCCGCCGTCGTTACCGGCAGTTTGTAGGTCACTTCGGTCGTGGCGGATAAGCCCAGCATCGAGACTGTCACTGTCACCAGGCCGCGACCTTCGGATTGCAGCGGTACGAGGAGCCGGCCATTGTGGAGCACCAGATCTGTGTCCGGCAGATAGCCCGCTGGCTCCACCTTGATGGTCACAGGCTGCTCTGGCGGTAGATCCGGCGCGCTGGCTTCGATGGTCAGCATCGTCACGCCCACACCGAAGCCCTCGATCTCCGTATATCTGGGCGTGATACGGAGGCTCGTCTGAGGTGTGGTGGGGAGACTTGTCTCAGGTGTGGCGGGGAGCGTGGGTACAGGCGTGAAGTTGACTTTCGCCGTGCCGGGCTCGAAGCCCGCGGTTGGGGCCCGTGCCGTGATTGTGACCTCGCCGGTGTAGGCATACTTCACCTTTGCAACGCCAGTACCGTCTGGCCCCAGCACGACGCGCGACGGCGTAATCTCAGCGGCCGGCTCGGCTTGCAGCAGCACCGCCTGCTCAGGGCCGAGCGTGTCCGCAATGGCCCAAATCTGGATCTCTGTCTCGCCGGCGCCCTCGCCCATTACCGAAGAATTCACCGGCTGCACGAACAGCGTCGGCTTCAGCGGTACGACGACATCGGTAAACAGTTCGCTGCCGCCTGAGGCGACGCGCAGTGTCACCGGCGATTGTGGATTGCGAATGCCCACTGTAATCGAGGCAAAAGGCGGTGCCAGCGTCTTCACGGCGAGGGTCGTGGTGGTATTCCTGCTGGCATCGAGCAATTGAAAGGTCATCGGATCCGGCAGTTCCGGCGCTGCCGCGCGGTCGGCAACCGCACCGACGAGTATCGAACCGACAAACTCACCTGTATCAGCGTGGTACGTGAACTGCTCGCCAGGGATCACGACATGCAGGATATTGGCGCCACTTGGCAGCGAGACCACATCGGACAGAATCACGGGTTTTACGCCTGGCCCAAGCACGCTCGCAATCTTCTGTGTCACCAGCGCTGACGCGCGCTGATCGCTTGCGGAGGTCAGTTCGAGTCTGCGCAGGGCCGGGGTTCTTGTCAGCGGGGTTTGGACGACGCTCACGTTGGCCTCTGCCGCCGCGCTCACGGGCGCTGTTTGAATACGGATCTCCTGGGTCAGGCGTCTATTCGTCAGTGCGGGACCTTCGGCACTGAGCACCGCGCTACTGGCCAGCAGCGCGCAAAGCCCAATCACCGCCAGACTTGCACCGGCTGCAATGACCTTGTTGTTAATGAGGTTGTTGTTAATGACCTTGTTGTTCATGACCTTGTTGTTCATGTCGAGATCTCCTCGTGTTCAGCAGCAGTCACTTGTTGGGCCTGTTACCCGTTTGGCGCTAAAGCATGTCTCTACAAGCCAGCGCAATACTAGTAGGCCCAGCCTCCGCACGCATCAAACAAAGGTACTAGTGTTTGATTGCTGCAAGGCTACACAGGCCCCGGCAGCAGGGCGTGGTTGTGGAAAAGACGGCGGCTGGGAAAACCGCCCCGGTTAGGACTAAAATACGCGATTCATTTATGATCGCTGTGATTGCGGCCTTGCGCTGGCACGCCGCCCCTGCAATGAACCGCCGCAACCACCGCTCAACCCACGCCTCAACTTTGGAGTGATTAGGAACCATGGAGTCCCACAAAGCGCTAGCCACCAAAACCAATCTCGCCGCTTGGGTCAACGACACCGTGCAGTTGTGCCGCCCCAAGGCGGTTTACTGGTGTGATGGCAGCCAACAAGAATACGACCGCCTGTGCGCAGAACTGGTACAGGCGGGCACCTTCATCAAACTGAACGAAACCCTGCGCCCTGGCTGCTTCCTGGCGCGTTCCGATCCGCGCGACGTGGCGCGGGTGGAAGACCGTACCTTCATTTGCAGCAAGCGCAAGGAAGACGCCGGCCCCACCAACAATTGGGAAGATCCGGCCACTATGCACAATCGTCTCAATGGTCTGTTTCGGGGCTGCATGGAAGGCCGCACGCTGTACGTGATTCCGTTCAGCATGGGCCCCTTGGGTTCCGACATCGCCCAGATCGGCGTGCAGCTTACCGATTCTCCTTACGTGGTGGTGAGTATGCGCATCATGGCGCGCATCGGTAATCAGGTGCTGGACTTGCTCAACGACCACAAATTCATCCGCTGCCTGCACTCGATCGGTTATCCGCTCAGCGATGGCACGCCAGACGTACCCTGGCCGTGCGATCCCGAAAACCGCTACATCGTGCATTTTCCTGAAACGCTGGAAATTTCCTCCTACGGCTCCGGCTACGGCGGCAATGCGCTCTTGGGCAAGAAGTGCGTGGCGCTGCGCATCGCTTCAGTGATGGCGCGTGACGAAGGCTGGATGGCCGAGCACATGATGATCGTCGGTGTCGAAGATCCGCAAGGCAACAAAACTTACGTGGCGGGCGCCTTCCCCAGCGCCTGTGGCAAAACCAACCTCGCCATGCTGATTCCGCCGCAGGGCTTTGAGGGCTGGAAAGTGTGGACCGTGGGCGACGACATCGCCTGGATCAAGCCGGGCGCCGATGGCCGCCTGCACGCGATCAATCCGGAAGCCGGTTTCTTCGGCGTGGCACCGGGCACTTCCATGGACTCCAACCCCGCCGCCATGCAGACCATGGTGAAGAACACTATCTTCACCAACGTGGCGCTGACTGACGATGGCGATGTCTGGTGGGAAGACATGAGCAAAGCAAAGCCGGCGCACCTGATCGACTGGCGCGGCAACGATTGGACGCCGGACAGCAAGACGCCAGCCGCTCACCCCAATGCCCGCTTCACCTCGCCTGCCAGCCAGTGCCCGAGCATCGACCCTGATTGGGAAAACCCCAAAGGCGTGCCGATCAGCGCCTTCCTGTTCGGTGGTCGTCTGAGCACCACCTTCCCGCTGGTGTACCAGAGCCGCAACTGGGCGCATGGTGTCTACATGGGCGCCACCTTGGGTTCGGAAGCCACCGCCGCCGCCGACAATCAGGCCGCGATTCGCCGCGACCCGATGGCCATGTTGCCATTCTGTGGTTACAACATGGGCGATTACTGGAAGCACTGGCTGAGCATGGAAGGCAAGGTAAAGGAACTGCCGAAAATTTTCCGTGTCAACTGGTTCCGCAAAGCGTCGGATGGCAAATGGCTGTGGCCGGGTTTCGGCCAGAACATGCGGGTGTTGCAGTGGGTGGTCAAGCGCGTGAATACAACGGTGCAGGGCCAAGAAACCGTGTTCGGCACCGTGCCGAATTTCGATGACATCAACTGGAACGGGCTGGCCTACGACAAAGCCACTTTCGATCAGCTGATGTCGGTGGAAACGGAAAACAGCCGCCGCGAGTTCGAAGACCAGGCCAAGCTGTTCGAGTCCGTGGGCGGCGCGTTGCCCGCGGAGTTGGAAAAAATTCGTCAGGACATGCTCGCCAGCGTGTCTTGAACGTTGTTTTCATAATAAAAACTCAGGGTTGGCTGGTGCTGGCCCTGAGTTTTTTTATTTTGGGTCAATAACGCATGAGCGCATCCAAGTCTGCCACTGCCAGCAAAAAAGTCGGTTTCGTGTCCCTCGGCTGCCCCAAAGCCTTGGTCGATTCCGAGCGCATTCTGACGCAATTGCGCCTGGAAGGTTACGACATCGTACCCAGCTACGAAGACGCCGACGTGGTGGTGGTGAACACCTGCGGCTTCATTGATTCCGCCAAGCAGGAATCGCTGGATGCCATCGGTGAAGCGATCCGCGAAAACGGCAAGGTGATCGTTACCGGCTGCCTGGGCAAGAACGCCGAAGAAATCACCAAGGTGCACCCGAAGGTGCTGAGCGTCACTGGGCCACAAGCCTATGAAGCGGTGGTGGGCGCGGTGCATGAGGTGATTCCGAAGCCCGCGTTGAAACACGATCCTTTCACTGATCTCGTGCCGCCGCAGGGCGTCAAGCTCACGCCACGTCACTATGCCTATCTCAAGATCAGCGAAGGCTGCAATCATCGTTGTTCGTTCTGCATCATTCCTTCGCTGCGCGGTGATCTGGTGAGCCGCCCGGTAGGCGAGGTGCTGGAAGAGGCCGAACGTCTGGTGAATGCCGGCGTGCGCGAGCTGCTGGTGATTTCGCAGGACACCAGCGCTTATGGCGTGGATCTCAAATATCGCACCGGTTTCTGGCAAGGCCGTCCGGTGAAGGGCAACATGCAGGGCTTATGTGAAGCGCTGGCTGATCTCGGCGTGTGGGTGCGTTTGCATTATGTTTATCCCTACCCGCACGTCGATCACGTGATGCCGCTGATGGCCAGCGGCCGCATCCTGCCGTATCTGGACATTCCGTTCCAGCACGCCAATCCGCGTATTCTCAAACTGATGAAGCGCCCCGCCGCCACGGAAGACACGCTGACGCGCATCCACTCCTGGCGCCGCGACGTGCCGAATCTGACGCTGCGCAGCACCTTCATCGTCGGCTTTCCCGGCGAGACCGACGCCGAGTTTGAAGAATTGCTGGCCTTTTTGCAGGAAGCCCAACTCGATCGCGTCGGCTGTTTCAAATACTCCGCCGTGAACGGCGCCAGCGCCAATGCCTTGCCCGATGCGGTGCCAGAGGAAGTAAAGGAAGAACGCTGGCAGCGCTTCATGGCGGTGCAGCAAGACATCAGCGCCGCACGCCTGCAAGCCAAGATCGGCGAAGAAATCGAAGTGATCGTGGATGAAGTGCATGAGGACCACGCGGTGGCGCGCTCGATGGCGGATGCGCCGGAAATCGACGGCGTGGTGTATCTCGAACATCCTGAAGGGCTCGAAGCGGGCGATCTTGTCACTGTCACCGTGCGCGACGCGGATGACTACGATCTACACGCTTGAATTGAAGGTGGCACGATTGCGGCCAACGGAAGCGTAGGCTGGGTTGGAGCGTAGCAAGCGTAGGGCGGGGCTTGCCCCGCCATTATGTCAAGCCGACGCTGCGATGGCGGGCTAAAGCCCGCCCTATGGTTCTGGGCGGAAAATTTTCCGCCCTGATCTCCCCCGAATCTGCTTAAGTGACCAGCATTGAGGCCAAATGGAATGAATATTTCGTTACAAAAGCGTTTGCTTACGATGGTGATCGTCGTGGCCGGTTTGCTGGGGTTTTGGCAGCGAAGCGCGGCGGCGGATGTTGAGGTGGCGCTCGATTTATACGATTTTGCGGGAGACATCGACGCCGCGCAGCGTGATGCGCTCTTGCATGATCCTCGCTGGACGGTGAGCGCCGCGTATGCGCCGCCGCTCAAGCTGCCGGGGCTTACGGCGTCGTGGCGGCGCTGCGGTTTCTTCAGTATGCCCTGCCTGGAGGGAGAGGATAAGGAAATCACGCTCACCGGCGACGCCATCACGCGGGAAGGCTCCCTGCTGCGCTTCACCTTGCCGAAGCGGCTCGGCTTTCTGCGTTACGGATTGAGCTATATCAGCATCGAGCTGGCGATGAATCCGTATGACCCACAGACTCATCTCGAAACCTATTTTTTCGTGGCGGACGAGCAAAAGGCGAGCCGGGCGCCGATCATCATCGATGGCGGCAGTTTCCGCTTGGCGGGCAGCTTGGAGCTGAAAGGTGCGCGCTTTGGCGCGGGCATTTTGAGCAACGAGGCTTATCTGGGCGTCGATGCTCAGGGGCGCTATCACTTTGCGCCGGTGCAGCGCTTCGCGCTGTACCGTAATGGCTATCAGTTCACGCTCAGGGGTGTGGCGCTGCGCGAGCCGCTACCCGAGGAACTGCGCAATAAAAAAATCTACCATGCCACGCTGGATACGCGCGAGGTCGCGGGCCATCGGATCGAGCGTATCGATATTTCGGCGCGAGAGCTGGATGAGTGCAATGGCGGCGGCAGTTTCGATTACGAGATTCAGTATGTCGATGGCGAGCCGATCAGTTATGCGCACAGTTTTCTCTCCACCGATCCGTGCCGCGGGCATTATCAAGGGATCCAATGGGACGACAATTTTAGACCGAGCGTCTATATGTCCATCTTGACCGAGTTTGACTCCAGCTACGCTACTTCTACCACTTATGCCGCTTGGGATGTGGGTTGCGGGCAACTTGAAAAAAGCGACATTGGCCGTTGCGTAGCGCCACCGCCAAGCGTTGAACTCGAAACAGAGATCAAAAACGACGCGCAGCGCGTGCGGGGCTGGTTTCCGTAACGCATCGCGCTCTGTCTTTTACGTGTATTCTCCAGCAGGTCTATCCATGTCGTATCCCATCAAGCCCTTGGTGCTATGCCTTGCGGCCCTTGCCAGCACCGCCACTGCTTTTCCGGCGCTTGCTCAAAACTCATCCATCGAGGAAGTGATAATTACCGCCAACCGCATTCCGGTGCCGCTGCGCCAGGTCGGCGCTTCCGTAGCGGTGCTCACCGAGCTTGACCTCCAAGCACATGGCAATGCCGCGTTGACGGACATTCTGCGGCAGTTGCCCGCCATCGGCTCCAGTGGCAACGGCGGCGCGGGCAAGCCCACCTCCTTGCGCATTCGCGGTGAGGAAGGTTTCCGCACGCTGACCATTTTTGACGGCATCCGCCTGAGCGATCCCAGCGGCCCACAGATCGGCCCGCAACTGGAACACCTGATGAGCAGCGGCATTGGCCGCGTGGAAGTGCTGCGTGGTCCACAGGGGCTGAGCTATGGCGCGGATGCGGGTGGAGTGGTCAATCTCTTTTCGCAACACGTGGGCAAGGGCATGAGCGCTACTGTAAACGCCGAAGCCGGCCGCTATGGCACGCAGCAATACGACGCCGATGTTGGTGGCGGGAACCAGCAGGGTGATTTCTTTTTATCCACTGCCCGTTACAAAACCACAGGCTTCAACGCGACGACCGCAGACCCGACGCAGGATAACGACGGCTATGAGAACACCACGCTGCATGGGCGCGTTGGTGTCAATTTCAATGAACACTGGCGCGCTGATCTGGTTCACCACGACATCAAAAGCGAAAACCAATACGACGGCTGCTTTCTCACCACGCCCGTGTATGACTGCCAATCGTTTTACAAATTTGCCGCCACGCGCGGCGCACTGGCCTATCAATCGGAGACGTTTTCGCACTCGCTCAGTTACACCACCAGCGACATCCACAGCGACAATCTGGCCGAGGGCCTTGCCACGTTCGCCACACAAGGTGGGCTCAAGCGCTGGGAATACCTGGGCAGCGCGCGCCAGTTGCCGGGTGTCAATCTGGTGTTCGGCGCGGACTACGAAAAAGCCAGAACCAATGCGCGCGAACGCGGCAACACCGGCTATTACCTGGAAGCTCTCAGCGATTTTTCCCAACATTTGTTTTTGACCGCGGGCGTTCGCTACGATCACAACGACGATTTCGGCGCCAATAACGCCTACCGTGTCAGCGGCGCCTATCGGGTTGATCTCACGGGCGGCTCCTTGAAATTCAAGACCAGTTACGGCACCGGCTTTCGCGCGCCCAGCCCTTTTGAAATCGAATACAACCACAGCGCCTCCGCTTTTCCGCCTGCCTCACAGGTGAATTTGGCGCAGGAAAAAAGCCGTGGAATTGAAGCGGGCGTTGAGTATTTCACCGATCAAGGTGTACACCTGGAAGCGGTCTATTTTGACCAAACGGTCGAAGACGCCATCTTTTTTGATCTGGCCGGTTTCAGCGGCTACCTGCAAGATCGCGGTTCCAGCCACTCGCGCGGTGCCGAATTCAATGGCCAGTTCACGGTGGCCAAGGCTTTGGACCTTACGTTTAATTACACCTACAACGACGCCAAACAGCCCAAGGGTTTGCCGCGCCTGCGCCGCCCCCGGCATCTGGCCAACCTGGGCTTGACCTGGCGCGGCTTCGGCGACAAGCTGAGCGCCAATGCGTTTTACCGCAGCAGCCGTAATAGCTATGACAGCGGCGCCGAGGGAATGGCCAAGCTGGATGATTTCGCGGTGCTGGATCTGAGCCTCAGCTATGCGCTCAGCAAAAACATCAGCGTCTATGGCCGCCTCGAGAATGCCTTGGACGAGCGCTATCAAGAAGTGCTTGGCTATAATACCGCTGGCGCCGCCGCTTACCTGGGTATTCGTTTGCATATGAGGGATTGATGTTGTCTCGATGGTTTTTTGTGCTGTTGAGCCTCTGCGCCAGCGCCGCGTTCGCCCATGGCGTGGCGCAAGGCGATGCCGCTTATATTCAGAGTGCCACAGGGGTGCAGTTCTTTCCTTACCTGTACCTCGGCGCCAAGCACATGTTCACCGGCTACGATCATTTGCTGTTTCTGGCTGGGGTGATTTTCTTTTTGTACCGTCTGCGCGATGTGGCGCTGTATGTCAGCCTGTTTGCCGTGGGCCATAGTTTGACCTTGTTGCTGGGCGTGCTCGGCGGCATTCACGCCAATGCCTACTTGGTGGATGCCTTGATCGGCTTTTCAGTGGTGTACAAGGCTTTCGACAATCTTGGCGGTTTCGAGGCGCTGGGTCTTCGCATCAACAACCAGGCTGCGGTATTGGTCTTTGGCCTCGCGCATGGTTTTGGCCTTGCTACCAAGTTGCAGGATTTGCAACTGTCGCCCGCTGGCCTGGTGGCCAATATGCTGGCCTTCAATGTGGGTGTGGAGTTGGGCCAGTTGGCCGCCTTGGCCGTGATGCTGCTGGCGTTCCAATACTGGCGCCAGAGTCCGCGCTTTCTGAGAGGCGCGTTTATCAGCAATAGTTTCATCATGACCTGCGGTTTTTTACTGATGGGTTATCAACTCACCGGTTATTTCATTGCTTGATTTCCTCCAGGATAACTGGCCATGCCCGATCCCTTGACGCCCTCCACTTCCAAACCTCGCTTGCTGCGTGCCACGCTGGGCAGCCTCGTTGTTGCCATGTTCTTGTTGGTCGTGGTGGTGCTGCCCGCGGAA
This sequence comes from Pseudomonadales bacterium, assembly GCA_031260485.1. Taxonomy (GTDB): domain Bacteria; phylum Pseudomonadota; class Gammaproteobacteria; order Pseudomonadales; family Pseudohongiellaceae; genus CAILUG01. Next base: position 18,999 of record JAIRJU010000199.1, read on the forward strand.
TATGGTATCGACCCTACCGGCTTTGGCCGTTTCAGCGGGCTCAATGCGCTGGCCACGCCGCCAGCGCGCACGATTGCGCTCACTGATGTCATCGGCGGCAACCAGACGCTGCGCGAGGTGGCAGTGCCCGATACGCGTGAACCCACGCCGCTGCCCAATCCCGCCGTGTTCCAGGATCAAGCCCAAGCGCCAGTGACGCGCACGCTGAGCATCGTGCTGGAGCCCGATGCCGAAACCGAAGTAAAACTCAAGATGCAGGAAGGCAAGGTGGCGCTGTTTTCCTGGCAGGTGGACCAGGGCATGGTGTACGTGGACATGCACGGCCATGACCCCTCGTTCGGCCCCGATTTCTTCGTGCGCTACAAGGAAGAAGACGAAGGCACCGGCGGCAACGGCTCGCTCACCGCGCCATTTTCCGGTGAACACGGCTGGTTCTGGCTCAATTACAACGAGTTTCCCGTCACCATCACCTTGACGGTGAGCGGGTATTTCGACGATGTGGTTGATTACGGCAAGCTCTGAAGGGCGTAGACCATTGCAGGAGATAGCTATCAATAGCATATGATATTAATTATTATTTGATAATGATTATCATTTGATGTAAAGTTCGCCGCATCGTTGATTTCCGTGGTGCGGTGCCATGTTGCGTAAAACCCTGTTCTGGCTTCACCTTTGCTGCGGCATTGCCGTTGGCCTCGTGGTATTCACCATGGCCTTCACGGGCGCGGCGCTGATGTATGAGCGGCAAGTGCAGCAGTGGGCGGCGCGCCAGGATTATCTGCCAGTGCAGGCACAGACGACACGCCTGCCCTTGGAGACGCTGATCGCGCTTCAGCACGGCCAGTACCCGGAAATGCCGGTGACAGCGCTGACCATTACCAACGATCCCGGCGCGCCCGTGGAATTCCGCGCGGGCCGCCGCAGTGTGAGCCTGAATCCGTATGACGGCACGCCAATGACGGTGGGCTCGCCCGCGCTCTCTGCCTTTTTCAGCACCATGACCGGCGTTCACCGCTGGCTCAACCTCGAAGGTGAACACCGCGCGTTGGCGCGGCAGATTACTGGCGTGAGCAACGTGACGTTTCTGTTCCTGGTGTTGAGCGGCCTGTATTTGTGGTTGCCCAAGCTGTGGAAGTGGGCACTGCTCAAGGTGCGGCTGTGCTTACGTGGCGCTTACCCCAGCAGCAAGGCGCGTGATTTCCATTGGCATCATATCGCCGGCATTTGGATGGCGTTGCCGCTGCTGGCGGTGATAGCCAGTGGCGCCGTCATCTCCTATCCCTGGGCCGCCAATCTCATGTACTGGGTGTTCGGCGCGGAAATTCCACAGCAGGCAATAGGGGGTTCCGGGAGTGGAACTGGCGAGCAACGCGCGGCACATTTTGATGGCAATGGCGTGGCGATAGCGGGGATGCCGCTCGATACGCTGCTGCAAAACGCGCTGGCGCACAGTGGTGCAGGCTGGAATCGCGTCAACCTGAGCCTGCCGCAGCCGGGCGCTACTGTGGTGCGCATCGAAATCGATAAGGGTAATGGCGCGCAGGCGCAACGCCGTCACACACTGGTGCTGGCGCGTGAAAGCGGCGCAGTAATACAGGTGAATGGCTATGCCGACACACCCAAGGCGCAGCGGCTACGCAGCATTGCGCGTTTTCTGCATACGGGTGAGGTGTTGGGTTTTTGGGGGCAGACCCTTGCGGGTGTTGCTTCCTTTGCTGCGGTGTTGCTGGTGTGGACGGGTTTGGCGCTGTCATGGCGTCGCCTGATTTCCGCCTGGCGTTCTGGTTGACACCTCCATCGCGCTTGCGCAGTATCGGCCTCCCTGTTCGGACATCCGCAAAGGAGCCTTCCATGCCTCGTCATTCTCTTCTTACCGCCGCGATCCTGTTGGGTCTGAGCGCACTGAGCCAAGCGCAGGATTCCACCCGCGATGGCGTTTTTACCTCGCAGCAAGCCGCCGCGGGCGCCACGCTTTACACCCGTTCCTGCATCGAGTGCCATGGCGCGACCTTGCGCGGCGGCGAAGCGGGGCCTGCACTGATCGGCGCGGGGTTTTGGAACAAATGGGCCGGGCAATCGACAGCAGTGCTGTACCAGATTACCGCCAGTACCATGCCAGTGAACAACCCTGGCGGTTTCACGCCGCAGCAATATGCCTCTTTGGTGGCGTTCATGTTGCAGCAGAATGGGCTGCCTGCGGGGGATAAACCGCTGTCGAGCGTTACCGCAGAACTGGCGAGCATCAAATTGGAGGAAAGTTTCGAGCCGGTGCGCGTGGTGGCGGTGACCAATGGCGCCTCTGCGGCACAGCGCGTGGTGAACGCGGAGTGGACCAGCTATCACGGCGAAGCCAGCTCCATGCACTATGCGCCGCT
>JAIRJU010000216.1 GCA_031260485.1 Pseudomonadales bacterium
CGCTGCCAGCGCGAGATCGGCAGTTTTTCCGCCATATGCTGCATCAGCGCGTTGGCGATGCCGAGGTTGCCTTCGGAGTTTTCGAAGTCGATAGGGTTTACCTTGTGCGGCATGGTGGAGGAGCCGACTTCGCCAGCCACCACTTTCTGCCGAAAATAACCCAGCGAAATATAGCCCCACACATCACGATCGAAATCGATCAGGATGGTATTGAAACGGCAGCACGCGGCGAACAGTTCGCTGATGTAATCGTGCGGTTCGATCTGCGTGGTGTAAGGGTTGAAAACAAGGCCGAGTTTTTGCACGAAATCACGGGCGTTGGCTTCCCAATCAACAGTGGGATAGACCACTACGTGGGCGTTGTAGTTGCCTACCGCGCCGTTGATCTTGCCGAGAATTTCCACCTTGGCGAATTGCTCGATCTGACGCCGCAGGCGCGCCACCACGTTGGCGAATTCCTTGCCCAGGGTGCTGGGGCTGGCGGTTTGCCCGTGAGTGCGCGAGAGCAGCGGAATGTTGGCATAGTGCAGCGCTTGCGTGCGGATGGCCTCGCATACCTGTTGCATCAGCGGCAGCACGATGACATGGCGGCTGTCGGCTAGCATCAAGGCGTAGGAGAGATTGTTGATGTCCTCGGAGGTACAGGCGAAATGCACGAATTCCTTGATGGCATCAAGCTCGGGCAGCGCGGCGAGTTTTTCCTTGATGAAATATTCCACGGCTTTTACGTCGTGGTTGGTTATCGCTTCCTTGGCCTTGATGGCGGCGGCATCGGCGGCGCTGAAATCGCGTACCAGCGTATCGAGGAAAGCGGTGGCCGCTGCGCTCAGCGGCGGTACTTCCGTGATGCCAGGATGGGCGGCGAGTTGCTGCAACCAGCGCACTTCCACCAGCACGCGATAGCGGATCAGCGCGTATTCGCTGAAGTAGGGACGCAGGTCGAGCGTCTTGCTGCCGTAGCGGCCATCAATGGGAGAAAGTGCGGTGAGCGCACTAAGTGTGGCGAGAGAGCTGGACATGAGAAATCGGGGTGGTGTGCGAAGGCGGCGATGATAGCGCAGGTGGCCGCATTTTAGAGCCGTTTAGAGCCGCGGACGGCTGAGCAGCTTGCGCGCCGCGATCAACAGACGTTTGCGGCGAAACAACAAGTGCCAGCGCCGCCCGCCCACTTGCTGCCAGAGCCAGGCGGAGCGGATGCCGGCGAGCAAGGTAACGCGCACTTTGTCCGCCACCAGTTCGTTCTGCAAGAAACGCATGTCGCCGCGCACCTGGATGCGGCGTCCAAGCTGGCTGATGGTGTCTTGATAGAGTTTGGATAATTCGCGCAGGCAGGAATCTTCGAGCCGCTGCGCCTCGGGATACTGCTGTGCGATGGTGTCGATACCACGGCGCAGTTGCTCGAGCATGGCGCTGTTGCCGTGCAGCCGGCTTTGCAGGTGGAACAGGTTCAGCACGTAGCGTATGGCTTCGGCGTTGGCTTGGCTGGCGGTGCCGTCTTCGATGAGTTCCACCATGAGCTGCAAGCCCAGGCGCAATTTGCCGGTTTCGCCATAGACCTCCTCGACATCGCGCGGCTTCACCACGAAGAGGCTCTGGACCAACGGCGCCAGTTTGTCGTGTGCCGCCAGGCCATGATGCGCGAGCTGGTAGATCAAGAATCCGGCCTGCGCCGCGCCAGCGAGCGCCAGCGTTTGTTTCAGGTCGTTATCCATTTAGCGTTATCCATTAAGCGTTCCATTAGCGATTCCAGGTGTGCGCGATGACGCCGCCGCCGAGGCAGCACTCGCCTAGATAGAGCACTAATTGCTGGCCGGGTGTCACCGCGCGCTGCGGCTGGGTGAAGCGTACCTCGATGCCGCCACTCGGCAAGGGCCGCACTTCGCAGTCCTGATCGGCTTGGCGGTAGCGGGTTTTGGCGGTGCAGTAGAGCGGCAGGGCGGGATGGCGAGCATTGATCCAATCGAGTTGCGTCAGTGTCAGCGTGTTGGTGTAGAGCAGCGGATGTTCCTGGCCTTGCACCACGATCAAGACGTTGCGTTCCATATCTTTGGCGGCCACGTACCAGGGTTCCTCGTTGCCGCCGCGCACGCCGCCGATGCCAAGGCCCTCGCGCTGCCCCAAGGTGTGGTACATCAGGCCGTGGTGTGTGCCGAGCCTTTGTCCTTGTGGCGTTTCGATGCGGCCAGGCTGCGCGGGCAGATAGGTGCTGAGGAAATCGCGGAAGCGGCGTTCGCCGATGAAGCAGATGCCGGTGCTGTCTTTCTTGTCGTGCGTGACGAAGCCGTGGCGCGCGGCGAGCGCGCGTACCTCGGGTTTGCTGAGTTCGCCAAGAGGGAACAGCGCGGGTATCAGTTGCGCTTCGTTGACGGCGCTGAGGAAATAGCTTTGATCCTTGTTACCATCCAGCGCCTTGCACAGGCGTGTTTGGCCGTCGCCATGATCGAGCCGGGCATAGTGCCCGGTGGCGATGCGTTCGGCGCCGAGCAGCCGCGCATAATCGAGAAAGGCGTTGAACTTGATTTCGCGGTTGCAGAGGATGTCCGGGTTCGGCGTGCGGCCAGCGCGGTATTCCTGTAGAAAATGCGCGAATACGCGGTCCCAGTATTCCGCGGCGAAATTGGCGGTGTAGAGCTTGATGCCGAGGGTGTCGCAGACAGCTTGCGCATCGGCGAGGTCGGCCAGCGCGGTGCAGTATTCGGTGCCGTCGTCCTCGTCCCAGTTTTTCATGAACAAGCCTGCCACGTCATGGCCTTGTTCGAGCAAGAGCAGCGCCGCCACGGAGGAATCGACGCCCCCCGACATGCCAACGATGATCTTGCCGCGTGCGCCGTTCATGACGCGCGCTGCCCGGTGTGGTGATGGATGAGATCGAGCGGGTAGCGTTTGCCTTGCAGATAGTCGTAGAGGCAGCGTGCCACGATGGGGCTGCGCGCGGCGAAGGCGGCATCGAGAATGGTGGCGGCGCTCAGCCAGTGCGCGGCGATGATGCCCTCATCGAGCGGGCGTTGTGCCTCGTGCATCAGCGGTGTTGCCGCGAAGCAGTGACGGATATAGGTGACGCCATTCGGCGCGCGGTAGTGATAGATGCCGATCAAGGCCGTCAGTTCCACGTGCCAGGCGCTTTCTTCCAGCGTTTCGCGCCGGGCGGCGTCGAACAGGCTTTCGTGTTCATCGAGATGCCCGGCGGGTTGATTGAACACCACGCGGCCCTCATCGCGTTCCTCCACCATCAGGAACAAGCCATCGCGTTCGACGATGGTTGCCACGGAATTGTGTGCCAGCCAGATCATGTAGCGTTTCCTGTCAGTGAAGGGCGTAGCTGCAAAAGGGCAAGCATCCTACCGTACTTGCCTGCCTTCATAAATGCGCGGGGGCGGGGGATAATGCCGCCTTGGTTGAATGGGAACCCCGTGATGAATACGCCGCCCCCTCTCGATACGCTGACTCACCTTGATGAACAAGGCCGCGCCCATATGGTGGATGTCGGCGCCAAACCCGTGACCGAGCGCACGGCCACCGCTGAAGCCTTGGTAACGATGCAGCCTGCAACGTTGGCGCTGATTCAAAGCGGCGGCCACAAGAAAGGCGACGTGTTCGCCGTGGCGCGCATCGCCGGCATCCAGGGAGCCAAGCAGTGTTCCAGTCTGATTCCTTTGTGTCACCCGCTGCTCTTGACGAGCGTCAAGGTGGAGCTTAGCGCCGAACCCGACGCCAGCCGCGTGCGCATTCTCGCCACCTGCAAAGTGGCGGGGCAGACCGGCGTCGAGATGGAAGCGCTCACCGCGGCGTCGGTGGCGGCGCTGACGCTCTATGACATGTGCAAGGCAGTGGATCGCGGGATGCGCATCGAGCAGGTGCGCTTGCTGGAAAAAGCCGGTGGCCGCTCTGGCCTGTGGCTGGCGTAGGGGTAAGCCGCATGATCGAGGTGCATTTCTTCGCCAATCTGCGCGAAACGCTCGGCCAGGAAGCGCTGCGCTTGCCCTGGCGTGGGGAACTCGGTTCTGTGCGCGCGTTGATTGCGGCGCTGGCGCGGCAACATGGCGCTACGTGGCAGCAAGCCTTGCAAGATGAGCGGGTGCTGGTGGCGGTGAATCAGGAAATCGCCACGCTCGACGCGCTGCTCAGAGACGGCGACGAAGTGGCCTTCTTTCCGCCGGTGACTGGAGGCTGAGGTGAACCCCGACATTCGCATCCAGCAAGCGGATTTCGCGCAGGAGCGCGAAGTGGCGGCGCTGCGTGCGCGCGGTGGCGAGGTAGGCGCCATCGTCACGTTCACGGGCCTCGTGCGTGATCTCGAGGCGGACACGGCGGTGCGCGGGCTCTATCTCGAACATTATCCCGGCATGACCGAAAAGAGCCTGCATAAAATCGTGGCTTCAGCCGCGGCGCGCTGGCCGCTCTGTGCTGTCACCGTGATTCATCGGGTTGGCCATCTCGGTGCCGCGGAGCAGATCGTGTTCGTGGGCGTGAGCAGCGCGCACCGTCACGCGGCGTTCGCGGCCTGCGAGTTCATCATGGATTACCTGAAGACGCGCGCACCATTTTGGAAGAAGAGCCTGCGCAGCGATGGCGATTTTTGGGTCGAGGCCAAGGATTCCGACACCAAGGCCAGCGAACGCTGGCAGGCATGAGCGGCGCTGGCGTGACGCTCATGGGCGGTGTAGCGGCGGCTTGTTCAGTTTTTTGAATGGTAATCCCACAATTTCCTCGCTGCGGTATTCTCCTGGCGCGAGATCGTCAATACACCATTGCCCGATGCGCCAACGCACCAGGCGCAAGGTAGGAAAGCCCACTGCTGCTGTCATGCGCCGTACCTGGCGGTTGCGGCCCTCGCTGATGCTCAGCTCCAGCCACGAATCCGGTACGTTCTTGCGCGCGCGAATCGGCGGGTGGCGTTCCCACAAGGCGGGCGCGGCGATGGCCTGCGCGAGCGCGGGGCGGGTCGGCCCGTCGTTGAGCATGATGCCGCGGCGCAACTGCTCCAGCGCGGCGTCTGTAATCACACCTTCCACCTGCACCAGATAGGTTTTGGCAAGTTTGTGGCGCGGATGACTGATGTGGTGTTGCAGTGCACCGTTGTCGGTCAGCAGCAACAGCCCCTCGGAATCACGATCCAGGCGGCCAGCGGGATAAACTCCCGGCAGGTTCAGATACTGCGCCAGCGTGGCGTGGTCGCCATCAGTGCTGAACTGGCTGAGCACGTCGTAGGGTTTGTTGAACAGAATCAGGCGTGCCATGCGAAAACCAAGCGAGAAAGAAGCGGCAAAAAATCCAGGCATTAAAAACGCCGCTTTCCTGTGGGAGAGCGGCGTTGGTGGTCATGTAACGCGAAGCCAGAACGCTGCAACGGAAACTATATGGCGTTGTCCATGCTGTCGTTGTCAATGCTGCCGTTGCCCATGCCGGGCTGCTCTGGCCGCCCGTCGCTGTTGACCGGCTGAATGTTGGCGGCGTGCAGCCCTTTGGGGCCATCCACGATGTCGAAAGACACCGTTTGACCCGCTTTGAGCGTCTTGTACCCCCCCATGGTGATTGCTGAGTAATGGGCGAAGAGATCGCCGCCGCCGCCGTCAGGCAGGATGAAACCGAAACCCTTGGTATTGTTGAACCATTTGACCTGTCCAGTACTCATTGGCGCTCCCCTCTACTTTTTCTAGTCTAGTTCTTAGTCTAGTTCTAGTCTGGTTTTATCGTGGTTTGATTGTTATTCCCTGCGTTTTAGACAGGTTGCTCGAGCTTGTAAACCCTTTTGCCGTATCTGTCAAATACTCGCAAAGATGGCATGAAGTGCTTGAAACTCGGCGGTTTCACGGCCATTTCCACAAAAAACGCTTGCCTTCTCATGCCTCGTCTGCTGCGCTATGGCGCGCAAAAAGCGCCGGTCTTTCATGCTATAGTGCCGCGCATCGCGGTGTTCACCGCGCTTGTTCCAGCACCCTATTTGTTCCCTCATCTTATTTGTTCCAACACTCTTTCGAGTCCTTTCAGCGTCAGGCTAGCAGTAATATGAAAGTGAAAGACCTCCAGTTCCCTTGCGTGATCCGCAATTCGCGCAAGGCCAACGAACCCGATGATCAACGTGGCGGCAGCGTCAAGGAACTGCTGGCGCCTGAGGAAACCAAGCTCAAGCCGCCAAGGCTCTATCGCGTGGTGCTGCTCAATGACGACTACACGCCGATGGAGTTCGTGATCGACGTGCTGCGCCTGTTCTTCGGCATGAATATCGAAACCGCCACCCGCGTGATGCTGAAAGTGCATACCGAAGGCAAGGGCGTGTGCGGCGTTTACCCGCGCGAAATCGCCGAGACCAAGGCGGTGCAGGTCAACGAACATGCCCGCGCCGCGGAGCATCCGCTGATGTGCGACATCGAGGTGGATGAGTGAGGTGGGTGAAACAGACGATTGAACTGGGCGATTGAACCCTCATGTAGGGGGAAACCGGCGCTGTGCCCGGCTAGCAGTAACCCTCAAGATATGTCAGGGAACCTTCCCGGAGGCTGTGCAAGATCATGCTGAGCAAAGAATTTGAACTGGCCCTCAACCGTGTGGTGGGGTGGGCCAGCATGAAGCGCCACGAATTCATCACGGTGGAGCATTTGCTGCTGGCGCTCGTGGACGAACCCGCCGCGCGCGACATCCTGCTCGCTTGCGATGCCGATCCCGAGCGTCTGCGCGAAGAACTCGAACACTATCTCACCACGCAGATGCCGGTGATGGAAGCGCAGGCGCGCTCGGGTGAAACCACGCAAACGCTGGGTTTTCAGCGCGTGCTCCAGCGTGCCGTGTTCCATGTGCAGTCTACCGGCAGGCGCGAAGTCTCCGGCGCCAATGTGCTGGTCGCCATTTTTCAGGAAAAGGAAAGCCATGCTGTTTACCTCTTGCGCAAGCACGGCGTGAACCGTGGCGATGTGGTGAATTACATTACCCACGGCAACACCCGCGGCCCTAAAGTGCGGGAGGAGCAGGATGCCGATACGCAGACACAGGAAGGCAGCGCCAAAGAAAAGCCACAAAGTGCGCTGGAAAGTTTTGCGTCCAACCTCAATGAAGAAGCCAAGTCGGGCCGCATCGACCCCTTGATTGGCCGCGATGATGAAGTCACGCGCTTGATTCAAGTGCTATCGCGCCGCCGCAAGAACAACCCCTTGTTCGTGGGCGAGGCAGGCGTGGGCAAAACCGCCATCGCCGAAGGGCTGGCCAAGCAGATCGTGGATGGGCAGGTGCCCGAGATTTTGCAAAAGAGCGTGATTTATTCGCTCGACATGGGTGCCTTGCTCGCGGGCACCAAGTATCGCGGTGATTTCGAGAAGCGTTTCAAGGCCCTGCTCGGTGAGCTGATCAAGCAGGAAGGCGCGATCCTCTTCATCGACGAAATCCATACCATCATCGGCGCGGGCGCCGCCTCGGGCGGGGTGATGGATGCGTCGAACCTGCTCAAGCCCTTGCTCACCTCGGGCAAGCTGCGCTGCATTGGCTCGACCACGTATCAGGAATACCGCGGCATCTTCGACAAGGATCGCGCGTTGTCACGCCGCTTCCAGAAGATTGATGTCAATGAGCCCGATGTGGACACCACCTACCAGATTTTGCGCGGTCTCAAGCCGCGCTATGAAGAACATCACGATCTGCGTTACACCGACAAGGCGCTGCGCGCCGCGGCGGAGTTGGCCGCGCGCTATATCAATGATCGCTACATGCCGGATAAAGCCATCGACGTGATCGACGAAGCGGGTGCGTATCAGCGTCTGCAAAGCCCGAGCAAGCGCAAGAAAGTGATCCAGGTAAGCGACATCGAACGCGTGGTGGCGCAGATCGCGCGCATCCCGCCCAAGAATGTTTCCGCCTCCGACAAAACCTTGCTCAAGGATCTGGAGAAGAACCTCAAGCTGGTGGTGTTTGGGCAGGATGAAGCGATCGGGGTGCTGGCGTCGTCGATCAAGCTGTCACGCGCGGGTTTGAAGGAGGGTGAAAAACCGATCGGTTCTTATCTCTTCGCGGGCCCTACCGGCGTCGGTAAAACCGAGGTCAGCCGGCAGTTGGCGAAAATTCTGGGCATTGAACTCATACGCTTCGACATGTCCGAATACATGGAGCGCCACACGGTGTCGCGTTTGATCGGCGCGCCGCCGGGTTATGTCGGCTTCGACCAAGGTGGCCTTTTGACCGAGGCCATTGCCAAGAATCCGCACTGCGTGTTGTTGCTCGACGAAATCGAAAAAGCGCATCCCGACGTATTCAACCTGCTGTTGCAGGTGATGGATCACGGCACGCTGACCGACAACAACGGCCGCAAGGCGGATTTCCGCAACGTGATTTTGATCATGACCACCAACGCTGGCGCCTATGAAATGGGCCGCAGTTCGATCGGCTTCACCAGCCAGGATCACACCAGTGATGGTACGGAAGTCATCAAGCGCATGTTCTCGCCGGAATTCCGCAACCGTCTGGACGCCATCGTGCAGTTTGCACCGTTGAACGCCGACGTGATCCGCACCGTGGTCGATAAATTCCTGGTGGAATTGCAAACCCAGCTCGACGACAAGAAAGTGCTGCTGCATGTCGAAGATGACGCCGTCGATTGGTTCGTGGCGCACGGCTACGACAAAGCCATGGGTGCGCGGCCGATGCTGCGTCTGGTACAGACCAAGATCAAACGGCCACTGGCCGAGGACATCCTGTTTGGCAAACTGGTCAACGGTGGCGACGTGCAGGTCAGCGTGGAGAACGACGACATCGCCCTGACGATCTCCGCGGCGGTGCACAGCAACAAGCACGCCGCTGGCGATGAAGAACTCGATGAGGAAAATCTCGACGTTTGAAGCGTCACCGCAACAGTCACCACAGGAACAGCCATCAAGCCGGTCTTGTCATGAGGCCGGCTTTTTTGTTGGGTGGCTACGGGGTGAAGCGGAGCGGGGCGGAACGAAAGCTTGGCAGGCGCGGAAGCTTAGCGGGCACGAAAGGTGATGCGGCCCTTGGTGAGGTCGTAAGGCGTGAGTTCCACTTTGACTTTATCGCCAGTGAGAATGCGAATGTAGTTCTTGCGCATCTTGCCGGAGATGTGCGCGGTGACCACATGGCCGTTGTCCAGCTTTACGCGGAACATGGTGTTGGGAAGCGTATCGACCACTTCGCCATCCATTTCGATTTGATCTTCTTTGGCCATTCAGTTCTGCTCGGGTGTCAGGAAGCGGCGCATTTTGCCTGAATTTGTCCTGCATGGCAAAACAGCGCGCTCATTCGATCAACACCCACTGCTGGCGCACCAGCATTTCCAGCGGGCGAAAGTCGATTTTGTAACGCATCTTGCGCGCACCGCGAATCCAATAGCCGAGGTAGAGGTGGGCGAGCCCGCGCCGCCGCGCTTCGCCGATTTGCCACAAAATGCCGAAAGTGCCGAGTGAGCGCGCGCCTTGTAACGGGTCGTAGAAGGTGTAGACGGCGGAAAAGCCGGTGTCGAGTTCGTCGCTTACCATGACGCCCAAAAGCTGCTCGCCGTGGCGCAGCGTGTAGTAGTGCGTGCCTTCGCATTTGCGCAGCAGAAACGAGGCATATTGCTCGCGCGAGGGCGGGTACATGTCGCCATCGGCGTGGCGCACGGTGATGTAGTGCTTATAGAGCAGATAGCACTCGTCGGTTTTGATGCTGGGAACTTCGCTTACCGTGAGGTCCGCGTTGCGTTGCAGAATGCGCGTGAAGCGGCGGCTGGGCGTGAAATTCGCCACCAGCACGCGGCAGGAAAGGCACTGTTGGCAGTGGCGGCAGTTGGGGCGGTAGATGTGCGAGCCGCTGCGGCGGAAGCCGAGTTCGGATAGCTGCGAGTTGGTGGTTTTGTCCACCTGAAAGTCGGGGTCGATGAACAGCGTTTGCGCCTGTTGCCCATCGAGATAGCTACAGTTGTGCGGCTGCGTGGTGAAAAGTCTCAGGTCCTTGAGTGAGGTCATGAGGCGGAACCGTCGTTGGCCGAAAGTGACAGTGTGCCATGCCATTCTACCGGCCAGCTTGGCGGCGGCGGAATAGCGTCGTCTGAGGGGCCCAGGTAGCGCAAGAAGTCGTGGCGCGTGATGGCGCGCGCGCCGAGGCTGTGCAGATGCGGGTTGCTGACTTGGCAGTCGATCACGCGGTAGCCGTGGCGGTGTAGCTGCGCCGCCAGCGTGGCGAGAGCGATTTTCGAGGCGTCGCGCGCGTGGCTGAACATGGATTCGCCGAAGAACACACGCCCCAGCGCCACGCCGTAGAGCCCGCCGGCAAGCTGTTCGTCTTGCCACACTTCCACCGAATGCGCATAACCAAGTTGGTGCAGTTTTTGGTAGGCGCTACGCATCGCTGGGATTAGCCAGGTGCCGCTGACGCTACGGCGCGGGGCGGCGCAAGCGGCGGTGACGCCAGCGAAATCGCGGTCGGAACTCACCCTGAAACGCGCTGAGCGCAGGGTTTTGCGCAGGCTGCGGCTGAGGTGAAATTCGCCAGGGAACAGCACCATGCGCGGATCGGGGCTCCACCATAGCGGCGGCTGGCCTTGTTCAAACCAGGGAAAGATGCCGCGGCGATAAGCGGCAAGCAGGCGCCGCGCGCTGAGATCGCCGCCGACCGCCAGCAGGCCGTTGGGTTCGGTGAGCGCCGTGGCTGGGTCCGGAAACCACACACTATCCGGTTCCAGCCAGGGCAGGCTAAGGCTCACGAGCCACCTCGCAAGGCTTAAACTTTGAGGTTGTCGAGGTAGCGTTCGGCGTCGAGCGCGGCCATGCAGCCGAAGCCCGCCGAGGTGATGGCCTGGCGGTAAACGTGGTCGGCGATGTCGCCAGCGGCGAATACGCCCGGCACGCTGGTTTGAGTGGCGCCGCCTTCAAGGCCGGATTTGATGCTGATGTAGCCGTTTGCCATCGCCACTTGGCCGTCGAAGATGGCGGAATTGGGCTTGTGGCCCACGGCGATGAAGAGCGCATTCACGGCGATTTCTTGTGTGGTGGCGCCGTCGGTGGCCTTCAGCCGCACGCCGTTCACTTCGCCGCCGTGGCCGAGCACTTCGTCTACCGTGTGGTTCCAGATCAGTTTGACATTGCCGTTCTTGGCTTTGTCGAACAGTTTGTCTTGCAAAATTTTCTCGGCGCGCAGGTGGTCGCGGCGGTGAATCAAGGTGACTTCGCTGGCGATGTGCGACAGATACAGCGCTTCTTCCACCGCGGTGTTGCCGCCGCCCACCACGGCGACTTTCTGGCCTTTGTAGAAAAAGCCATCGCAGGTGGCGCAGGCGCTGACGCCGCTGCCCATGTATTTTTCTTCCGAAGGCAGGCCCAGGTATTGGGCGGAGGCGCCAGTGGCGATGATCAGCGCGTCGCAGGTGTAAGTAGCGGCGCTGCCCACCAGCTTGAACGGGCGCTGGCTTAGATCGGCTTGGTCGATATGGTCAAAAATTATATTGGCTTCAAAGCGTTCTGCATGATTCTTCATGCGATCCATGAGGTCTGGGCCAGTCAGACCATGGGCATCGCCGGGCCAGTTGTCGACCTCGGTGGTGGTGGTCAACTGGCCGCCTTGCTGCATCCCGGTGATGATGACGGGCTTGAGGTTGGCGCGCGCAGCATAAACGGCCGCGGTGTAGCCCGCAGGGCCGGAGCCCAGAATGATCAAGCGGTGGTGTTGTGCGTTACTCATGAGCATGGATTTCCTGATGGGAGAAACGGCGAAGGCAGAGGTATGGGGCCAAGCGCAGGGGCTTCAAGCCGGGAGCAAGGGCGCTTGTGTCTTTGCGTGGACGCGATACCGCTGATGCAGTGAACAGTTTATGATACGCGCTTCATTTTCGTGAAGGCTTTTGGGCTCAGAGAGTACTTATTAAAGTGGCAGTAGCAAGCAAGGACAAAACCCGCAAGCAGACCGATGCTGAGGCTCCCACCCAGGGTCTGCGTCAGCTATTGCTGCTGGAAGGCTTGATGATCGTGCTGCTGGCGCTGGGCGCGTATCTGCTGCTCGCCATTTGGTCGTATTCGCCTTTGGATCCTGGCTGGTCGCGCACCGGCAGCGGCAGGGTCAGCAATACTGTCGGCATTGGCGGCGCTTGGCTGGCGGATATATTGCTGCTGTTGTTTGGGTATCTTGCGTATCTGTTTCCGCTACTGTTGCTGGTCAAGGCGCTGGCGATCTTCCGCGAGCGCCATCGCCCCATCGAGGTGGATTGGGAACTGTTCGCGCTGCGCGTGGTGGGGATGTTGCTGCTGCTGCTCAGCGCGGCGGCGCTGGCCACCATGCACTTTTCCAGCGCGGCGTTGCAGGAAAGCGCCGGCGGGCTCTTGGGCGAAGGCTTGAGCGGCATGGTGCTGCCGCTGTTCGATCTTACCGGCGCCACGCTGGTGTTTCTCACTTTGCTGTTTCTGGGCTTGACCTTGGGGCTGGGCCTGTCTTGGTTGCGCCTGGCCGATACCGTGGGCCTTTGGTGTCTGCGCGCTTGGGATGCGCTACAGCGGCGCTTGGTGCGCCAGCAGGAGGAAAAGCGCGAAGCTCAGGAAGCGCAGCAACTGGTACAGAAACGGCGCGAAGCGTTCGAGCATTTTCTCGAGAAGGACCGCAAGCGCCAGCCGATCGAAATCGCGCCGCTGCGCCGTGAGCCCGCCGCCAAGGAACTGAGCAAGCGGGTGCAAAAAGAAAAACAGGGCAAGCTGTTCGATATGCCCATCGTGGGCGATCTGCCGCCGCTGGATCTGCTCAACCCTTGGGAGCGGAACAAGAAGTTCGGCTATTCCACCGAAGCGCTGGAGGCGATGTCGCGTCTGCTTGAAATCAAGCTCAAGGATTTCGGCATCGACATCGAAGTGGTGGCCATCAACCCCGGCCCGGTCATCACCCGCTTTGAAGTGCAACCTGCGCCCGGCATCAAGGTGAGCCGCATCAGCAACCTGGTGAAAGACCTGGCGCGCTCGCTGGCGGTGCCGAGTTTGCGCGTGGTGGAGGTGATCCCCGGCAAGACCGTGATCGGGATTGAAATACCGAATGAAAAGAAAGAAATGATCTCGCTCGGCCAGGTGCTGACCTCGCCTGAATTCGACAACGCGCGCTCGCCGGTGAGCATGGCGCTTGGCCACGACATCGGCGGGCACCCGGTGGTGGTGGATCTGGCGAAGATGCCGCACCTTTTGGTGGCCGGTACCACGGGATCGGGCAAGTCCGTGGGCATCAACGCGATGATTCTGAGCATTTTGTTCAAATCCACGCCGCGCGACGTGCGCATGATCATGATCGATCCAAAAATGCTGGAACTTTCCGTGTATGACGGCATTCCGCATCTGCTCACGCCGGTCATCACCGACATGAAGGACGCCGCCAACGGCCTGCGCTGGTGCGTGGCGGAAATGGAGCGGCGCTACAAGCTGATGTCGCACCTGGGCGTGCGCAACCTGGCCGGTTTCAACAAGAAGGTGGCGGATGCCATTGCCGCAGACGAGCCGCTGCTCGATCCGCTGTGGAAGCCTGATCCGATGCTCGCCATCGAAGAGCAACAGCGCGATGAACTGGAAGAGTTGCCGGTGATCGTGGTGGTGGTGGACGAGTTGGCCGACATGATGATGGTGGTGGGCAAGAAGGTGGAAGAACTCATCGCCCGCATCGCACAAAAGGCGCGCGCCGCGGGTATTCACCTGATTCTGGCTACGCAGCGGCCCTCGGTGGATGTACTCACCGGCCTCATCAAGGCCAACATTCCGACGCGCCTGTCGTTCATGGTGCAATCCAAGATCGACTCGCGCACGATTCTCGGTGAAGGCGGCGCGGAACAATTGCTTGGCCATGGTGACATGCTGTTCCTGCCGCCGGGCGGCGGCGTGTCCCAGCGCGTGCATGGCGCCTTTGTCGCCGATGAAGAAGTGCATCGTGTGGTGGCGGATTGGAAAGCGCGCGGTACGCCGGTTTACATTGATTCCATCACCAGCGAGAGCGTGGGCAGCGGCGTGCCGGGCCTGGGCGGCGATGACGGCGAGGAGGGCGGCAATGCCGAGGAAGATGATGCGCTCTATGACGAAGCGGTACGGTTTGTTACCGAATCGCGCAAGTCGTCGATTTCGGCGGTGCAGCGCAAGCTGCGTATCGGCTACAACCGCGCCGCGCGCATGATCGAGGCGATGGAAATGGCAGGCGTGGTCTCCGCCATGAGCAGCAATGGCAACCGTGAAGTGCTGGCGCCACCGCCAATCAATTAGTTATTTGAAATCAATCAATTGAAAGTATTAGTTAAAGTGAATTTGAAACTATCAAGCCGAGGTTTTTGGCCGCTTCTAAGGAGGCGCGCAGCACTTCTCGCCGCGCTGCTACCCGCCTTGGTGCGAGCACAAGACCTCCCGGACGGCGCCGCCACGCTGGAAGATCTGTTGCGCCAGACCACCAGCCTGCGCGCCGAGGTCAACCAACTGCTGATGGACCAGGATGGCCGCCAATTGCAAGAAACCAGCGCCACGCTTGCCATGCAGAAACCGGCGAACTTCTCCTGGCGCATCACCGAACCTTATGAAGAACTGACTGTGACCGACGGCCTGACAGTCTGGCGCTATGAACCGGACCTCGATCAAGTCACCGTGCAGGATTTCGACGCTGAACTCGACCGCACGCCGCTCATGCTGCTCAACGGCGACGCCACCAGCATCGGCGACGCTTACACGGTAAGCGCTACGCGCGTGGCGGACGGCATCCTGCGCTTCATCCTGACGCCGCAGCGCCCGAGCAGTTTGTTTGTACGCATGAGCCTCATGTTCCAAGGCGCGGAACTGCGCGAGATGCAGTTCGAGGACAGCCTGGGCCAGCAAACCAGCCTTGGCTTTACCCAGGTGGAACGCAACCTGACGCTGCCTGCTGCTACCTTTACTTTCACCCCGCCCCAGGGCGTCGAACTGATCGACAACCGGAGCAGCCCGTGACCCTGGCGTTGTTCCAGGCGGAAAGTGGCGTCTATCAGCCGCTCGCGGCGCGTATGCGGCCGCTCAGCCTGGACGACTACGCTGGCCAGGAGCACATCCTCAGCCCCGGCAAGCCGCTGTACGAAGCCATCCGCGCCGGCCAGCCGCACTCGATGATTCTGTGGGGGCCGCCCGGCACCGGCAAAACCACGCTGGCGCGCATGATCGCCGCCAGTGCTGACGCGCACCTGGAAACGCTCTCGGCGGTGCTCTCGGGCGTCAAGGAGATCCGCGCCGCCCTGGATCGCGCGCAGGAACAGCGCCGGATGCAGCGGCGGCAAACCGTGCTGTTTGTGGATGAAGTCCACCGTTTCAACAAAGCCCAGCAAGATGCCTTCCTGCCGTGGATCGAAGACGGCACCATCCTCTTCATCGGCGCCACCACGGAAAATCCCTCGTTTGAACTCAACAATGCGCTGTTGTCGCGCGCCCGCGTCTACGTGCTCAAGGCACTCGCTGCCGACGACCTCGTGCGCGTGCTCAAGCAGGCGCTGCGCGACCCCAAACGTGGCCTCGGCGGCCGCAACATTCATCTGAGCGCTACCCAACTCGAGCGCTTCGCCGTCGCCGCCGATGGCGATGCCCGCAAAGCGCTCAACCTTTTGGAACTGGCACTCGACCTGCTCGAAACCGACGCCCAGGGCAGGGAAGCGCTCAGCGACGAACTGTTGGCGCAAGTGCTGCAAGGCAACCTCAAACGCTTCGACAAAGGCGGCGACGCCTTCTATGAACAAATCTCCGTCCTGCACAAAGCCGTGCGCGGCTCCTCCCCCGATGCTGCGCTCTACTGGTTCGCGCGGATGCTCGACGGCGGCTGCGACCCGCTCTACATCGCCCGCCGCGTGGTGCGCATGGCCAGCGAAGACATCGGTAACGCCGACCCGCGCGCGCTGAGCCTCGCGCTCGACGCCTGGAACACCCAGGAACGCCTCGGCAGCCCCGAAGGCGAACTCGCCATCGCCCAGGCCATCGTCTATCTCGCCTCTGCGCCCAAGAGCAACGCTGTCTACACCGCCTTCAACCAGGTCCGCGCCGACGTGCAAGCCGGCCCCGGCCTTGAGGTGCCTCTGCACCTGCGCAACGCCCCCACCAAACTCATGCAACAACTCGATTACGGCGGCGATTACCGCTACGCCCACGACGAAAGCGGCGCCTACGCCGCTGGCGAATCCTACCTGCCCGAGCCGCTGAAAGACCGCCGCTGGTACCACCCAGTGGAGCGCGGCCTGGAAACCAAGATCAGGGAAAAACTCGAGTATCTGCGTGCATTGGATGCAGCGAGTGCGCGTAAGCGTTATCCCGATTGATCACCGGCATGGCGGGCTGAATTCAAGGCGTATTCCCGGTGCGCGGCGCGGGTGGCCTGTCAGTGTGCGCGCTGCCGCGCTTTGCATCGATCAGACGGCTGACGACGCTTGCTTGATGGTTGCAGCTTCTCTTCCCTGGCGAACCAAAATATCAGGACGCCGCTCACAATGCCCGCAGCAAACCCGCCAATATGGGCAAGGTTATCGATGGCGGACCAGAAACTTGCTCGATCAACTGTGCGCTCGCTGCGCGGCCTTTGCGCCCACGCGACTTTTTCTTCGTTGAGATAGGGGAACAGGAGCAGCAGTAGAAAAACTCCCGCAGTGATCCCAAAAGACCAGAACATATGCGACAGCGCTTTACCGTTGCGGGCTTCGAATGATTCTTCATGCGGGATGAGAATTATGGGTGATGGGTTTTTCGCTATGCCAACTTTTTGTTGAAGCGCTTTTTCGTAGCTCCTCCGATCCGAATTGCGGCCAAGGGATTCGAGGTATTGAATATGAGCCGGATCAAATGCTTGGAATTTCTCCTGAGAGTCGTTCAAGAACTCTCGATACTTGGCCTCTTTTTCCGGCGTGGTAATCCTGTTGTCGATACTGAGTCTATATTTCAGCCCGATCCATGCAGGTTGCCCGCTCGTCGCGCAGACAGGAACGAGAACGTAGCGGTTGAACACTAGATATTCGTTGTACTTGCCCGCTAACTCGTTCCGCTGTTGGATGAGCGGCTTGCCGCTCTCGATGCAGACGCTGTCAGCAGCGTAGTATTGGGTGCGTGGCGCTAACGGAATTGCACTGGCACTTGTCACCTCCGTGAGCGTTCCACTGGCGGTTGCGACATAGTGTTGGGCGAAACATGCCGGCACGATCAGAACCGCGGCCGCCACCACCTGATAGAGCAGCAGAATGCGCGTAGGCAGGTTGCGCTTTTGGTTGAGATCGAGAACGCGCAGGCGAGGAGCGATCAAGGTGGCGACGAGAATCAATCCCAACGCTAGCGGCAGCCAGAGGTTCGCCAAATCCTGGTCCAACGGCGCAAGGCCGCCATCGGAAAATAGCAACCAGTTCGCAGCCGAATAGCAGGCGACAAAGGCAACAGCCAGAAGCAGCAACGGCAGAAAAATCTGAACGACCTTATATCTGATTGCCCCTCGCCTCATGGAAGCCCCTCAAATGTGCTTACGCTGTTGCCCTCCGGCGTAGCTGCTCATTGTGTCGCCTGTGGCAGGCGATCACAAACAAGATAACAAACAACAAGTAGTGGCTATAGATCGTTGCCACGGCTACGATACAGCGCTTTTTAGGCCAAGCGGTGAATAGCAAGAACACCATGCCCACCTACCTCATGGTCGCCCTTGGCGGCGCGCTCGGCGCTTGTGTCCGTTATTGGCTATATAATGCGCACCCCGTATTGCAGCAGAAGTCGTGGCTGGCTACCTGGCTCATCAATGTGTCGGGGTCGTTCGTGATGGGGCTGCTGTTCGTCATCGTGACTGAGCGCAGCGGCATGTCCCCTCACTGGCGCAGCCTCATCGGCGTCGGCTTTCTGGGCGCCTACACCACTTACTCGACGTATTCGCTCGATGCCTTGCAGTTGCTGCAACGCGGCGAGTTCGCCGGGGCGCTGGCCTACCTGTTCGGTACCATGGCGGTGTGTTTGCTTGCCGTCATGGCGGGGTATTGGCTGGGCCGCCTCGTGGTGTAGCAGGCACGCACCAGGGCCGCTACAAAAAGCCGCTAAAATGGCCTTGATGACTCACTGATTGATGACCCACTGATTGGAACACAGTTTATGTTGGATCCCCGCCTGGTTCGTAGCGAACCGCAAACCGTCGCCAGCCTGCTCAAGAAGCGCGGCTTCATCTTGGATGTCGCCGCCATCGAGGCGTTGGAAGTGCGCCGCAAGCGTTTGCAGGTTGAAACCGAACAACTCCAGAACGAACGTAATACCCGCTCCAAACTCGTCGGCAAAGCCAAGGCCGCGGGGGAAGACATCGCGCCGCTCTTGGCTGAAGTCGATGACATGAAAGAGCAACTCGAACAAAAAAAATACGCGCTCGACGCCGTGCAAACCGAATTCGATGCCATTTTGCACCGGTTGCCCAATATCCCTGCCGCCGAAGTTCCCGAAGGCCGCGACGAAAGCGCCAATGTTGAAATTCGCCGCTGGGGCACGCCGCGTCAGTTCGACTTTACGGTGCAGGATCACGTTGCACTCGGTGAGGCCGCTGGCCAACTCGATTTCCCCACCGCCGTAAAACTCACCGGCTCGCGCTTCGCCGTGATGAAAGGCGAAATCGCGCGTTTGCACCGCGCCTTGATCCAGCTCATGCTCGACACCCACACCCAGGAACACGGCTATGTCGAAGTTAATGTTCCTTACATGGTCAACCGCGACTCCGCGTTCGGTACCGGCCAATTGCCCAAGTTTGCAGAAGATCTGTTCAAGCTTTCTGGTGAACAAGAGTACTACCTGATCCCCACTGCCGAAGTGCCCGTAACCAACTTCGTGCGTGATGAAATCGTTGACGCCGCCGCGCTGCCGCTCAAATACGCCTGTCACTCGCCATGCTTTCGCAGCGAAGCAGGCAGCTATGGCAAGGACACGCGCGGCATGATCCGTCAGCATCAATTTGAAAAAGTGGAACTGGTGCAACTGGTGGCGCCCGAGGAATCCGCTGCCGCGCACGAACAACTCACGCGGCACGCCGAAGCGATTTTGCAAAAGCTGAATCTGCCGTATCGCGTCATCATCCTCTGCGGTGGCGACATCGGCTTTTCCTCACACAAAACCTACGACCTCGAAGTCTGGCTGCCAGGGCAGAACACCTACCGCGAGATTTCCTCGTGCAGCACCTTCGGCGATTTCCAAGCACGCCGGATGCAGGCGCGCTGGCGCAATCCCGTCACTGGCAAGCCGGAACTTTTGCACACCATCAATGGCTCCGGCCTCGCCGTGGGCCGCACGCTGGTGGCGGTGCTGGAGAACTACCAGAATGCGGATGGCTGCGTCAGCGTGCCTGAAGTACTGCGTCCTTACATGAATGGTAGGGATGCCATTCTCAAGCAATGCTGATATTTTCAGTTCGCGAGGCTGCTCCCTCTCCCCCGACCCCTCTCCCGCAAGCGGGCGAGGGGAGAAATAATGTCAACCATTTGATCAAAAACACGCTAATCTGAACCATGGATCTGCTGCCAATAAGCCTGCGCATCGCCACCCGCCAGGTGCTGGTGGTGGGGGGTGGCGCGGTGGCGCAGCGCAAGGCGCAACTCTTGCTGCGTGCTGGCGCCCGCGTGCGTTTGGTAGCGCCGCGCGTGCGTGCTGAATTAAAGGCACTGTTGCCGCCGCCGCATGAAATATTGGAACGGCAGTTCCTGGATCATGACATCGACGCTGTTGTCTTGGTGGTGGCGGCCACGGACGATCAGGCCTTGAACGAACGTGTGCACCACTTGGCGGTGGCGCGGCAAGTGCTGGTGAACGTGGTGGATCAGCCGGCGCTTTGTACGTTCATTTTCCCTGCCATCGTCGATCGTTCGCCGCTGCTGATTGCGGTGAGCAGCGGCGGTGCCACACCGGTGCTCACGCGCCTCTTGCGCGCGCGGCTCGAAACTCTGATTCCGTCTGCCTATGGCTCCCTGGCGGCGTTGATGGGGCGTTATCGCGCTGTGGTGAAAGAACGCCTGGGCACGGCGCGGCAGCGTCTACGCTTTTGGGAGTCGGTAGTCAATGGCCCGGTGGCCGAGCTGACGCTCAGTGGCCAGCCTGAGCGCGCGGCGCGGCTACTTGAGGAAAGTTTGCAGGGGGCTGGCGAACCCCAACGCGGCGAGGTGTATTTGGTGGGGGCCGGGCCGGGCGATCCTGATTTATTGACCTTCCGCGCCTTGCGGCTGATGCAGCAGGCGGACGTGGTGCTTTATGACCGCCTGGTAGCGCCCAGCATTCTGGCGTTGACGCGGCAGGACGCCGACAAGATTCACGTCGGCAAACAGCGCGCTCAGCACACTTTACCGCAAGAGGAGATCAGCCAGTTGCTGGTGCGCTTGGCGCAGGAAGGCAAGCG
Organism: Pseudomonadales bacterium; assembly: GCA_031260485.1. Classification (GTDB taxonomy): domain Bacteria; phylum Pseudomonadota; class Gammaproteobacteria; order Pseudomonadales; family Pseudohongiellaceae; genus CAILUG01. The sequence continues at coordinate 20,314 of JAIRJU010000216.1, forward strand.
CGTGCTGCGCCTCAAGGGCGGCGATCCGTTTATTTTTGGCCGCGGTGGCGAGGAGATCCAAGAGCTTGCAGCAGCCAATATTCCATTCCAGATCGTGCCTGGCATCACCGCCGCGTCAGGCTGCGCCAGCTATGCCGGCATTCCGCTCACGCATCGTGATTATGCGCAGTCGGTGCGCTTCGTCACCGGCCATCTCAAAGATGGCAGTTGCGATCTCGATTGGCCGCAATTGGTGCAGCCAGGGCAGACGCTGGTGTTCTACATGGGTTTGCTGAGCCTGCCGCTGATCTGCCAGGAATTGATCAAACACGGCGCCAGCCCTGCGCTACCGATCGCGCTGATTCAGCAGGGCACGCTGCCAGAACAAAAGGTCTATATTGGCACGCTTGCCACCTTGGCGCAGCGTATCGCGCACGAAAGCGTCAAAGCGCCGACGCTCATCATCGTCGGCGAAGTGGTGAGGTTGCATGAAACGCTGGCTTGGCGAGGGTGAAGGAAGCGCACCCAGCGGTTATGCTCCACTTTCCCCTCGCGCACGCTGGAGTTCAGATGCCCGCTTGTGCCTGCCCTGGATACCAGAACTGCAAGTGGCAGCTTTCGCAGATTTGATCCAGTGAATCGCTGACATCGGAAAGCGTCTTGAGATCACGGGTTTCTGTTGCTTTCAGCGCTTGAGCGGCGGCGGCGCGCAAAACTTCCGCGTGCGCGGACCAGGCGGCGGCTTCTTTGCCAATCAAGGCGGCAACGGCATCGGGTTCCAGGTCGCCGGGCGGCGTTTCATATTTCAGCGCCGGATCCTGCACCAGCCAGCCTGCGGGCAATTTCTGCAACTGCGCGCCGCCGTCGGCCAGCGCCTGCATGGCCTTGCGCATAGCATCCCATTCGGCATCGGTCGATGGGCCGCTATAGATTTCCTTGTCGTCGGGCCCTATATCGAAGCTCACCGATTGCCACAGTACGTCGGCCGAGCTCATCACCACGTTGTTCATGAAGTCGGCCAGGATGAATTTTGAATCCGCCGCATGGCTTGTCATGATGGCGCCGCCGCCGGTCAATGCGGCTGCAACCAGGAGAGAACCAGCGAGAGAAAGTTTTGTGTGGCGTGCATTCAGCATAAGAACACCTCTGGGGGCTGTGAAAAGTAGTAATGCTACAACAGCAGCCTGACACCGGAGTGTCAAAAAAACGCCTACCGGAAATTACACGATAGGCGTGACGACAGAGGCTATGGCTGTAGCAATTGGGCTTGTAGCAACTGGAGACACGTTTGCGTGAGACCAGCAGCAGTGTAGAGGAGTACGCCGCCAATCTGGCGTGGTTAACGGTTTATGAACGGTTAATAAAGTTAACCAAGCCCATGCGCTGGCATCTTGATGCGCCTCAAGAACCACGCGAAAACTCTTGCGGTGCGACGTTGCTGGGTATGAAACGTAGCAGAGCACGGTAACAGCAGCTGGTATGGCTCAGAGCGAGGTATGCAAGCCGCACTCACGATTTTCCAGCGCCTTGGTGGGGTCGTAGTAGCTGTCTTCGTTGGGCAAGTTGTGCTGGGCGAGGTAGGCGCGCATCTGTGTCTCGGTCCAGAAGAACAGCGGCGCCACTTTCAAGGTGCCTTTGTCGTCCTGGGTGAAAATGTTGAGGCTCTGGCGGAAGGCGGTTTGTTCGCGGCGCAGCGCGGTAAGCCAGATGGCACTTTGGTGCGCCGCC
>JAIRJU010000217.1 GCA_031260485.1 Pseudomonadales bacterium
GCCCAGTCCAGGCTTTCGGCTCCTCTGGCGGGTCTGCTCATGTCCATCTCCTTGAAGGTGTGTTGAGATGGATATTATTGATCTTTTGAAGTGGAAATGGAATTACGAGTCTTTTGGGATCGTGCCCCAGCATGCCCAACTGTTCTCGGCTGGGCGTTTTCATTTGCGGAATCCCCACGCCATGCGGGGTTCTGGCCCGTTCTGCGTGTGCCAGTGGTCGCCACGGTTGCCACCAAAATCCGTCCAGTTCGCTCCTGTACTGCTCTCCCCTCTCTCGAAACCCTTACCAACTTCTCCGCCGTGGCACACGCAGAAAACATTTCTTGGCAACAACTTATGCGTGTGTCGCTGCCAACGGTTGTCCATCGCTGGCAAGCGTTGGCGCTCGCATGCTGTATCTGCCGCCATACTCGCCAGACCTCAATCCGATCGAAAAGCTCTTTGCCAAGCTTAAAGCCATGCTGCGCAAAGCTGGCAAACGCACGGTTGATGCGCTCTGGGACGAGGTGGGAATTCTGCTCGATACCATCCAACCCACGGAATGCCAAAACCACTTTAGAGCATTTTTTGTTCAATCATTGACAATCCGTTCGGGCTGAGAGTGTACACAGTTCAATAGAAAATGCTCTAAGTCTTGCGGGTGCGTCTTTACTTAAATAGAAAATACTCTAATACATCAACCCGGAGATAGCGGAACAAGATGAAACCGATGGATTTGCGTTCAGGGCAAGGCGCAAAGACACGGTTTCTTGTTTCAATATTTCCGGGTTATGTGCCGGGCGAGAAAAACTCACCGGTATTTCCAGTGCCCGAATGGCAGCCCAACCTTGTCCAGTTTGCTGGACGGTCCGCTCACCGATGGCGCTTGCGTGTAGCCCAGTGTGCGCAACTCCCGGCTTACGCCTTGAACCAGGCGGCGGAAACTGGTTGGCCGGCGCAATGAGCGCAACTGTTTGACTAGGCAAAAGGTGAAGGCGCCGTAGGCGATCGCGCCGTGGTCGTATTCGGCTGCAAGCTGGCTGTCACCGGCAGCCGAGACAAGCGTCGGCACATACGGGCCGAAGTGCCCATATCTGGACTTGGCCTGGTCAAACGCAGTTTCCGAATTGGACCAGAGCAGCTTCGCTTCGCCCAAGCCCAGTGAACGCTTCTTCACCGCATCGGAGACATCGGCTGCGCCGGTCTTGGGGGCGAAGGCAGGACCGGTGTTTGCAGCCTGTTCGACGTAGTCGCGCGGCACCCACATTTGGTGCGTGCTGTCCCAGCGCAGCGTCCGGTGCCGTATGTCATCCGGCGGATCGATGCCCCTGACCCGATGCGTACCGCGGTACATGCCGCCTGCATAGCAGCAGTCCAGGATGGCGGTAAAACTCACGTCGTAGGAGAGTTGGCTGTAAAACTTGACGAATTCCTTGTCTGTGAAAGCATGCTCCGGGCTCCAATCGAAATCGACCGGAGCCAGCGCTTCGTCCATTCGGCCGGGCGTACCGTCTGCCTGGTAGTTTGGCAGTTGTGCACCGTGGCCCGAAAAGAAAAAGACGCGCTCGTCGCCGGCTTGCGCACCCGCCGACAACCAGTCCAGCCGTTCCAGCAGCGCTGCCCGCGTCGCCCGCTCATCGGTCAAAAGCCGGATGTCGTCAGCGGCAAAGCCGCTTTCCTGCAGCACGGCACTCATCAGATAGACGTCGTTGACGCAGCCATTGAGGCGCATGTCCTGCTTGGGATACTGGTTGATGCCAACCAGCAGGGCGCGCCGGCGGGCGCGCACGGCGGAAGGCCGGATCATGAAACTTGCTGCCGCCTCCAGCCTGGCCGTCCGTGGGATTGGCAGCAGGCGAGGAAGAATCTCCTCGGCCACCTTCGACTGTTCCAGGTATCTGGCGCCATCATGGTGCAACGGCAGGGCAAAGAAGGCCTGCGTCAGCGCATGGGTGCGGGCGTCATTGAGCCGCATCAACTCGGTGAATACGGCGTCATTCGGGTTGTAGAGCTGATACCACTGCGCGATGCCGTCGCCGTTGGCGTCGTACAGGGGCATGATCTTCCCGCCGACTGCGGAACTTACGACAGGGTTGGCCAGTTGTGAGCCGAAAGTGAACAATCCGACGCCATTCAGTTGTTTGGCATCGCCCCTTTGGACGATCTGGCGGAACATGTCGTAGCAAGCCATGCTGCCCAGACTGTGCGCGCAGACGATGTGCGGGCTGTATGCCTTGAACTGTTCTTCAAGGCTCTTCGTCAGCGTCTCTCTGAGGGGCGAGTTTTCGATCCATTGCAGCGTCATGCCCGCCGTCCAGCGCACGCTTTCCTGCAGGTTGTCCCACAGGCTGCGGCTATCGCCACCCACCACGTTGGCGATGAGCATTTCAACGGCGCGCAGGCAGGTTTGCCAATCCAGAATCACATCATTGAACAGATCGTCATAGGTCGCAAAACGGAAGTCGATGGCCCCCGTCCAGCCCGCCTTTTGAGCGTTTTGCGTGAAGGCCATCTTCCAGTCGGCGGTCCAGGCTTGATTCTTCGGATCGTCACCGTGGCCGACCCCGTGAACCATCCATACCCGCAGCGGCTGCCCCTGCTGCGGCGCCCGGTCTTGAATGGCGCTGCTCGACTGCAACCAGGCGTCCGTTGCGTTCGCGCGCTCGCCCAGCCGGGTTTCAATCTTGCTCAACTGCTGCATCAGCTTGTCGCCATCCATACTCGGCGGCACGCCAAGCGCGCGCACGCTCGGCAAAGTCGGCGTCACGCCGAGTTCCTGGGACAACATATCCACCATCAGCGCCAGAGCAATCTGGTTCTGGTTGGGCGGCGTTGCCTCGGTCTGTCGTGTCAGGGCCTTGGAAACCCGGGGCACCGGAAGCTGCGCCGGTGTGCCAGTCAGCCTGGGCTGTTCAAACAGCGCCGCAAAGGGTTTGCGGCGCATTTCCTGGGCGCAGCGTTCACCCAGCGGCGCAAGATTCCACTTGTTGCAGATGTAGGCCAGCAAGCTGGTGTGGTCGTAGAGATCATGGCTGACGCCGGGCCGCAGATGCGGCGAAGCCAGCACCGCAGGCACCCTGACGCCAAGACGCTTGAAATCGAAATTGAAGTCCCGCACCACGCCATCCGGGGCGATGGTCGCATCCGGCTCCACGTGATCGAAAAATCCGCCGTGCTCGTCATAGATCACCACGAAGAGGGTCGATTTCCAGAGTTCCGCGTTGCTTGCCAGCGTCTGATAGACATCGGCGATCAGCTTGTCACCCAGGCCAATGTCGTGAGGGGGATGCTGATCGTTGGGTTTACCGGCGGTAGTAAAGTTGAAGTACCCAGGCTCGATCCAGACCAGTTCGGGAAAGTCATCCGGGGCGGTTTGGCTGACGTCTGTAGCGAACTGATCGAACGAGCGCCGAAGATCTGTAATGCCCCAGGTTGGCCGCAGCAGCAAAGAAAGCGAAATGTCGTGGAAATAGATGCGGCTGCGCTTCTTGGCGTCATGCAGGCGATTGAAAATCGTCGGCATGTCATAGTTGCGAAACAGCGTCGACATCGAAGAGAGGTCGTCCGGCATGTTCAGAAAGCCCTTCGCCGTGCCGGCCATGGAGAAGAAGCGGTTCGCCCAGGTCGGACCGGGAACCGATGCATGCCAGCGGTCGCACACCACGAACTGTTTCGCCAATGTGTGCAGAGCAGGCAAGGCCCCGTCAGGAAAGTAGGCCATGACCTGATTGATGACCGTGCGCTGAACTTGCGGCGGTAATTCGGCACTGGCGAGCGTATTTTGGGTATCTTGTGCGAACCCGTTCATGACCGGCTGACCGAGGTTTCCGCCAAGTTGCGTCAGGACGTTGGGGAATGCGTGTTTGGGGTCGAAGTCCGCCTTTGTGCCGAGCGATTTGGCGTCCAGACTTCGAAATGCCTGGTCCGACAACGGGAAGGGCAGCGGATCGCCCTTGGCGAAATTCTGATGACCGGTAGCTTCCAGGTATTTCCGGGCGCGCTGAATGCCGTCCAGACCGGGGATGGATCGATCCAGATCGCCCATCAGATGGTCGAACGACCGGTTTTCCATCATCAGCACTACTACATGTTTGATTGGGTCGGACATGGGGGCTCCTTGGCTTCCAGCCCCGTCAAAAGGGGCGAATCGTTTGACTGGTGTGAAGAAGCATTCTATGGAACGTCATCGAGATGTCCAGCCCAAGCGATACCAGCAACGGGCGTTGGCCAAGGTGGCTCGCGAGCATGGAATGCAACTGCTCTACACGACTGGGCCAACTTGAAGCTTATGTCGTGAACAAGGAAAGAGGACTTGTCGTTATAGAGGTTCTTGGGTAGGGGGCGCGTGGTCGATGCAGGCACTGCACTTGCTGGTGTGCCGCCGTCATCTCTCTGCGCAAGCGGGGCGAGGGGAAATGCCGGCGAAGGTGCAGCTTCGGTTGACACATCGCTTTGAATTGCCTCATTCCGTTGCTGAGTGCTTCAGCGTTGCTGCGGCACGGGCTGAAGCACCCAACGCTCCAGGCTCACAAATTCAGATTCGGTGCCAGCGCGCGTTCTACCTCTGACAGGTCTGCGCCACTGCGCTGGGCCAAGTCGGCGGCCTGGTCGGGGGCGATCTTGCCGATGTTGAAATAAACCGCTTCGAGGTGGCTGAAGTAAAAGCCGCTGACGCTGGCCGCGGGGGTCATGGCGTAAGCGTCGGTCAGGGCCATGCCGATGTCGCTTGCGCCGAGCAAATGGAGCAGCGGTTTTTTGACGCGGTGGTCAGGACAGGCGGGGTAGCCGGGGGCGGGGCGGATGCCGCGGTATTGCTCGTTGATGAGTTGGTCGTTGGTCAGCGATTCGCCGGCGGCGTAGCCCCACCAGTCGGTGCGCACGCGCTGGTGCAGCCATTCGGCGGCGGCTTCGGCTAGCCGGTCGGCCAGCGACTTGAGCATGATGGCGCTGTAGTCGTCGTGCTGGGCCAAAAATTCGGCCTCTTTCACATCCACGCCCAAACCGGCGGTGACGGCGAAGGCACCAAGGTAGTCCGCTATGGGATGGTTGATGTTTCCCAAATTCATGCCACTTTTCCCGTTCGGGCTGAGCTTGTCGAAGCCCGGCGCCCCGGCTTCGACAAGCGCAGCCCGAACGGGAAAAGTGGCATGAATTTGGGAAACATCAACCCTCCCATCGCGGACTACCTTGGCGCCTTCGCCGTCACCGCCGGTTTGGGCGTGGATGTGAAAGAGGCCGAATTTCTGGCCCAGCACGACGACTACAGCGCCATCATGCTCAAGTCGCTGGCCGACCGGCTGGCCGAAGCCGCCG
>JAIRJU010000270.1 GCA_031260485.1 Pseudomonadales bacterium
AGGCCCAAATCGGGCAGACCCGCCAATATCACCGTGGAAGAAAACACGTCGCTGGTGAGCGGCACAAGGTTCAGCCCGAAGACCTTGCGCCCGAAGAACTCGATCCAGTACGGGATGCGGTCCTTCTCCGGCAGATCGTCCGTCGCAAACCGCAGGATGTGCGGGGCAAGGGCCGCAGTGCAGGCTTGGGCATCTCCGTTGTCAGCCATCAGCATGGTCTCAGTTTGAAATGAGGTCGCATTGGCCTGCGGCAAGCCGCAGGTGGGTAGCATGTTAACGAAGACGCTGCGTGTTGTCGTTCGTAAAAAGCTCCTTGCATTGCGTAAAAAGAGACTTGCGAATCTCCTGCTCACCTCTCAGTTCGCAATGACCACCCCGTCCGCCTACGGCGGCCACCCCTCCACAGGAGGGGAATTCTCTTCCAACCCCTCGCCCGCAAACGGGCGAGGGGAGAAATAATGTCAACGATTTGATCAAAAACGCTCTAAAACTTCATGCTGAACTCCGCTCTTACGCTGTTGTCCGTTGTGCCTGAGCCAAACTGTCCGCTGTACATAACGCTGAAGGCAGCGTTGCTGCCAGCGGTGAAATCAAGGCCCAGGTCCAGCGCGGTTGCGTTGCGGGCTATCGGTGCGCCTGCCACTGTAAACGTTGCACTGTTCTGGAACGATAACGTGCTAAAGGGCGTGATGTCGCCTGTGGCGTGACGCCAGCTCAGTGTGCCTTTGAGCAGGGCGCTTTGAGCAGGGCGTTGGCCGCTGCCGAGTGTCAGTGCGCTTTGGCTGTGCAGGCCCACGGCGCTGAAGGTAACAGTGGCGCTATCGCGTGGTCCGCTCAGCGCGCTGAGGCCGCCTTGTTCGGTGAAGGCGGCGGTGTTCAGGCGTGTTTGCGCGAGGTTGGCGAAGGGTTCAACGGTGAGGGCGTTCGTGCCGAGGCGGTAGCCGATTTCAGCGAACGCTTGTGTCAGGGCTGCGCTGTTGCCGTCGTTGTGCACGCTATCGGTCACGGCGCCGATATTCACCGCGCGGGCGGTATCGAGCTGGTGCCAACTGTAGGCAAGGCCACCCCGTAGCGCCAGCGCGTCCCATAGCCCGCCCGCATACGCGGCCAGGTGGATGTTGTTGCTATTGCTCGCACCACGTGCACTGTCGAGTGTGTTGCGGCTATAACCACCCAGCACACCGAGGCGTAGGGTGCGGGAAAATTGCCCGTCAGCGCCGAAGAACACGCCGCTGTCATCGTGCGTAAGCGCGGCGGCGTTGCCGTCGCTGTTGGTCTTGCCCCAGGAGCCGAGCAGTCTTCCCCATGCCACCTTGCCATCGTCGCTCTGGCCACGCAGACGCTCCAACGCGGCTTCGCGCACGAAACGGCTGTCGCTGAGCAGCACGGTTTTGGTCGAGGCGTGAATTTCGCCCGATACTTGATCAAAGGCCGCGCGTGCCGTGTTGGCGTCCATCTGTACCGTGGCATCCCACAAGGCATGGCCACGGCCTAGCGATTCGACGCCCGCGCCTGCGGCGCGCTGGTTGAAGCTGCCGCCGATTTCACCAAACCCGAGGTCGTTGCGGGTAAGGTTGAGATAGACCGTCGTGCTGTCGTAGCTCAAGGCCGGGTCGAGAAACGCCAAATTGGAATTTACAGTCTGAAACTGTCCGCTGCTGCCGCCTGCGGCGCTCAGAATCGTGTAGCGCGTATCGGGAGCATAGTTGCCTGAGCCTGCCAGCACGCTGACTTTGCCTGCGAGCGCAGCGGTTCCGGTGGCGCTGATACGATCGGCTTCACCTTGCGCGTTGGTTTCCACTTCAAAGGTCGAGCCGGCTTCAAAGCTCACATTCCCGGCGACATGCAACATACCGATGGAATTACCCGGCGCGACCGTTGCGCCCGCTTTCACCACCAGGCCGCCGATCGAACCAGTGCCGCCGAGCCGCGCGCCGTTTTGCACGGTAACGGAGGAATTGGCCAGTGAACCATTCACCACCAATGCACCAGATTCAATACTTGTCGGTCCAGAAATTGCGTTCACGCCGGTCAACGCCAGGCTCCCCGCGCCGCGTTTTATTAAAGAACCGCTGCCGTTGATGGCATTGGCAAAGCTCGCGTCGCTGCTTTGTTCGATGACCAGCACTGAGTCATCCTCAAGCGCGCCTGTGCCAAAACTGAGGCTGGAGCCGATCAAGGTGCCATGTTTGATGATGGTGCCGCCACTGTAGGTGTTGGCATTGCTGAGCGACAGCGTGCCGAGGTCGTCCATGATCAAGACGCCTTTGCCGCTGAGCAAGGAGGCGAGCGTGGCGTGGAAGCCAGCGCCTTCTTGGGTGCCGTTGCCAACGCGGATCATGTTGTCGCCGTCGCTCAGTACCAGAGTAGCCCCCTGCACGCGATAGCCGTCCACCGCAAACTGCATCCCGCCGTGGACATCAAGCGCGGTGTCTACCTCCACTACGCCAGGTGCGGCGGAGAAGATCAGCAACGACTCAGGGTTATACAGCCCGCTGGTGACGCCATCGGCGCTAACCCAGTTGGCGTTGCTGCTAAGCCAGGCGCCGTTGCCGCCGAGAATCTGGCCAGTGGCTTTTGTGGTCTGACCATTCCAGAAAATGATGCTGTCAGTGAGCTTTTTTGGCTCGGCCGGCGGCGGTGGTGGTGGTGGCGGCGGAGGAGGCGGCGGCGGCGGCGGCGGAGATGGAGGCCGCGGCGACGGAGGAGGTGGAGGTGGAGGGGGTGGTGGTGGTGGCGGCGGTGGTGGAGGCGGAGGAGGCGGTGGTGGTGGTGGTGGTGAGGCCGCTGCCGCCAGCAAATTGACCGCGTTGTTGGTGGTGGCAATCTGTACGCTCAAGCTGCCGGTATAGTTGTCAGGTGTGCTGCCAATCTGCAAACCTTGGTTGTCCAGAGTACCGTAACTGAACAGTTTATAAAGACCATTGCCGAAATCGCCCGCATTGCTGACGTTGAGCGTGCCATCGAGGCGCAGATTGCCGCTAACGTGGAACAACTCGGGCGCCACTGCCTGGCTCAGCGCTACATCGATGATGCTATCGGCATCGAGCGTCAGGCTGCTCATGGTCAGCGTCGCGCCGGATGCACCTTGCAAGCGTCCACCCACGACATCGACAGCGCCCACCGCGCCGCCGCCAGTGAGAGTGCCGCCGCTGTGTACCCTTACCGCGCTGCCATTGTCCAGCGTGCCGCCTGCTTTTACGTCGAGCACTCCTGCGTTGATCGTTGTCGCGCCGGTGTAGGTGTTGCGCGCCGAGAGCGTCAGCGTGCCCGCGCCTTCCTTGGTCAGCGAGTTGCCGTCCCAGGCGCCGCTCACATCCGTGCGCTGGCCGAGCGCCATGCCCACCTCAAACGCCTCATCCGCATCCATCAGTGTGAAGGTGCCGTGCGCCTGTGCCGCGTTCGCGTTCCACGTCAGCCCAAGACCTGCGCTGTAATCCTTGCCATCGCTGCTCACCGCGCCGGACACGCTCAGGTAATCCACCGTCGCCGCGCCCGCGCCGCCCACGCTCAGGTTGAAATCCTGCCCCAGCGTCACGCCATTCGTGGTGCCAATCACGACGAACGGCGTCATGCCCACCAGCCCATCGGTCGAAGCGGGCAAAGGCGAAGGCGCGGTGATGCCGTCAATCACCAGCGTGCCGCCCAGCATCGCGCTGGCCGCCGTGATCGCCGGGCTGTTGGCATTGCCCGCGCCCGCCGTCACATGCAGCGTGGTGCCGGTGTTTTGCGTCAGCGCGCCGGTGAGGGTCAGTTGCGTGGCATCGCTCACGGTGGTGGTGCTGGTGCCGTTCATCGTCAGATCGCCGTTCACCTTCGCGCCAAAGGCGGGGGTGAAGGTCGAGGCGCCGGTGAGCGTCAGATCGCCGGTCGAGCCGCTGCCGCCAAAGGCGCCGTTGCTCACACTCACCGCGCCGGTGATCGTTCCGGTGTTGGTCATCGTGCCGCCGAATTGCGTCACCGCACCGTCGATGGTGCCGGTGTGGGTCGTCGCCGCGTCGCCGGACTGGTACCAGTTGCCGTTGACGATGCCGTCGTTGCGGGCGGTGATGGTCATGCCGATGCTGGCATTGAGCGACACGCCATAGCCGCCGCCCGAAATCGTCGCGCCCCCGGCGTTGGTGAACGTG
>JAIRJU010000293.1 GCA_031260485.1 Pseudomonadales bacterium
AAGCGCACGGCCGCTATTTTGCTCGAGGCTCCGCGCAGTGCATCACGGCGCGGGCGAGCCTGTTGCTGATCAACAGCGCTGTGCGCCTGGAAGACGATGACGGCGCGTTGCTCAGTACCATCGCGCTGAGCGATATCAAAGTCTCGGCGCGGCTCGGCTCGCTGCCGCGTAAACTTTATCTGCCTGACGGCGGCTGTTTCGAGACCGCAGATAACGACGCCATCGACCAGATACTGCGCCAAAGCGGCCACGACAAGCACGCGAGTTGGCTGCATCGCATGGAAATGTCCTGGCGCATGGTGAGCGTTGCCGTCGCGGGCACTGGGATTTTGATCGCGTTCATGGCGCTGGTCGGTGTGCCGTGGCTTGCCTTGCAATTGGCCAAGTACACGCCGCCCAGCGTGGCGCGCAGCGTGACCGAGCAAACCTTGGCCGCGCTCGATAAGCTCGGTGCGCTCAAACCGACCACGCTCGATCCTGAGCGCGTGGCAGCGCTGCAACAACGCCTGGCGCACGTAACCGCCGCCATGCCGCCAGCGCCGGGCACGTATCAACTCATTCTCAAGGATGCGCCCACGCTTGGGCCGAACGCTTTTGCGCTGCCGGATGGGCGCATCATCATGACCGATCAGTTGGTGGCCCTGGCGCAAAGCGATGATGAACTGGAAGGCGTGCTCGGTCATGAAGCCTCGCATGTCATCCACGCCCACGCGCTGCAACGCACCTACCAAGCCTCCATAATCCCGGTCATGATTACCTTCGTTTCTGGCGACGTTTCCAGCCTCAGTCATACCGCCGCGTTGTTGCCGGGCGTGTTATTGCAATCCAATTATTCCAAAACTTTCGAGCAACAAGCGGATGACGATTCCGCGCTCGCGCTCAAGCGCGTCGGCATCGAGCCCTCGCATCTGGCCGATATACTGGAACGAATAGAGAAAAAATACTGCGGCGACCAAGGCTGCGGCGCCAACTGGCTCGGCACGCACCCGGATACCGAAGTGCGCGCCGCTCACTTGCGCGAGGCGAGCACACCTCTGCAAGCCACCAAGCGCGCGGCCCGCTTACGTGAAGACTAATTACGTGAAGACTATACTTGAAGACTAATTGTTGAATGTAATATCCAAAAATCCGAGGAGGCTCTATGCGAACCACAAGAACAGGAACAAAAACGCTGGCGCTCAGCCTGCTGGTGCTGAGCATCTGTCAGCAGAATGCGTTACAAGCCGCGACAGTGGACACCGCTACTCCCGTCACGCCCTCCGCCAATGGCGCTGCACGCGGCCCCGCTGCGGTCGATACCGCGCGTTTGCTGGCCGCTGATGCCGAACCTGGGCAATGGATGAGCACCGGCCGCACCTATGGCGAACAACATTACAGCCCGCTGAACGCGATCGACCGCGGCAATGTCGCCACGCTTGGCCTCGCTTGGTATGCCGATTTCAACATTGCGCGCGGGCAGGAAAGCACGCCGCTGGTGATCGACGGCGTTATTTATGTCACCACTGCCTGGAGTAACGTGCTGGCCTTTGATGCCGTTACTGGCGCGCCGCTCTGGAGCTTCGACAGCAAGGTGCCGCGCGATTGGGGTTCGCGCGCCTGCTGCGATGTGGTGAACCGTGGCGCCGCCGCCTGGAATGGCAAAATCTACGTGGGCACGATTGATGGCCGCCTGATTGCGCTCGACGCCGCCACCGGCACGCCCGTGTGGAGCACCGACACCGTGTTGACGCGCGATCTGTCGTATTCGATCACGGGCGCACCGCGCGTGGTGAAGGGCAAGGTCATCATCGGCAACGGCGGCGCCGAATACGGCGTGCGTGGCTATGTATCCGCTTACGACGCCGAAACGGGCGCACTCGATTGGCGTTTCTTTACCGTGCCCGGCAACCCCGCCGAGGGTTTCGAGAACGACACCATGCGCATGGCAGCAGAAACCTGGAAAGGCGAGTGGTGGAAACTCGGCGGCGGCGGCACCGCCTGGGACGGCATGGCCTATGATCCCGAACTCGATCTGCTCTACATCGGCGTTGGCAATGGCTCGCCGTGGAATCAGGATATTCGCAGCCCCGGCGGCGGCGACAACCTATTCCTGTCGTCGATCGTGGCGCTCAATCCCGATGATGGCTCCTATGTGTGGCATTACCAGACCACGCCGGGCGAAACCTGGGACTATACCGCCACCCAACCCATCATGGTGGCGACGCTGCCGATCAATGGTGCGCCACGCAAGGTGGTGATGCAGGCGCCCAAGAATGGTTTCTTCTACGTGCTCGACGCCGCCACTGGCGCCTTCATTTCGGCCAAGCCCTTTGCCGCGCTGAACTGGGCCACCGGCATCGACGAAAAAGGCCGCCCCATCGAAAATCCCGTTACACGTTTCGACCGCACCGGCAAGGCGGCCGTGGTGCAGCCAGGGCCAGGCGGTTCACACAACTGGCAGCCGATGGCCTATAGCCCACAGACGGGCCTGGTGTATCTGCCCGCGACAGACAGCGCGTCCATCTACGCCTACGACCGTAACTTCAATCCCAATCCGCTCACCACCAACCTGGGCATCGACAACGCCGCAGGCGCCGCGGAATTGGGGCCCAATGCCATGGCTGATTTCGCATCCGGCAGCTACATGGTGGCGTGGAACCCGGTGACGCAACAAGCAAGTTGGCGCATACCCGGCCCAAGCGCAGGAATGCTAGCCACTGCGGGCGGCCTGGTGTTCAAAGGCGATCAAACCGGGCTTGGCGCTTACGATGCCGCAAGTGGCGCACAGTTGTGGCATTCGACGCCCACGCACACCGGCGTCGCCGCTGCGCCGGTAACTTACACGGTGAATGGCGAACAATACGTGGCAGTGGTGGCGGGGCGCTCCAATGGCAATTATTACGCGCCGGATTATTCACGACTGCTCGTTTTCAAACAGGGCGCCGCCCAGGTGCTGCCAGAACCGGTGTCGTATACGCCGCCCACGCTCAATCCACCGCAAGCAACCGCCTCAATAGAGCAAGTGGCGCGCGGCGCGGAAATTTACGGGCATAACTGCTGGATCTGCCATGGCGATGTTGGCAGTGCAGGCGGGCCGCTGCGCCGCGGCCTGTTCCCGGAACTGGCCGTATCCCCCACGCTGAACAGCCAGGAATTGTTCGATGCCGTGGTGCTGCAAGGTGTGCGCAGCGCGAATGGCATGGTGTCATTCGCCAATGTCGTGAACGCCGACGGCGCCGCCGACCTGCGCGCCTATCTGATCGAACGCGCCAACGCGGCGTTGAATGCGCGTAGAGGGCCTTAATATAGAGCGCCTTAATGTAGAGCGTCTTAGTTCAGTTTTGGAACGGCTCACCCTTTGAGTGTCCAGCGTGGCTGGATGCTTTTGGGGTGGCAGGCTGCCTTTAGGTAACTTTAGGTGGCCTTGTCATTTTGGGAGTGTCATTTCTGGCGCTACTCATGGTTTGTCCACCGGCTCTTTCGTACCCAGCAGCTTCACCACCCGGTCAAAATCGCTTTCCAGTTGCCGCATCTCGCGCTCACGGTAAATCTCGAATTCCCTCTCGGCTTTCTCGATGGCCTGCTGATGCGAAATCTTGCCGCCGCCTTGCAGCACTTGCCGTTTCAGACTGATGAGCTGCCGGTCGAGCGCGGTGATCCAGTCCACCATGCTCATGGGGTTTTGTTCCAGTGCCTGAAACTCAGCGTAATCCAGAAACTGCGCCACCAGCAGATTCAGGCGCCTCAACTCGATTTCGGTCAGATAGTTCTTGGCAATCTTCACATCATCCCTGGTGATGTAGTCGCCCTTGAAACTGGTCATGCCCACCAACGGCTTTTCATTGCTCACACGCGCGTGGATGACTTCGGCGGCGGTGTGCTCATGCACAGCAAAATGCAGTTTGTTTTGTACCGTGGCAAAGAACTTTTTGGTCATCTCCGCGCGCGGGTCGTAGTCGGTGGCAGTGGCGTAAATGTCCGTGACCTGCTGATAAAAATTTCGCTCCGAGGCGCGAATGTCGCGGATGCGCTGGAGCAGTTCGCGGAAGTAACGGGAGCCGCCCTGTTTGAGCCGCTCATCGTCCATCGCAAAGCCTTTCTGGATGTATTCGTGTAATCGCTGCGTCGCCCAGCGGCGAAAGCGCGTGGCAATCTGCGATTGGACGCGGTAGCCAATGGCGATGATCATGTCCAGGTTGTAGTGCCGGGTGTTGTAGTTCTTGCCGTCGGCGGCAGTGGTAAAGAAATCCTTTACAACTGAGGGTTCAGTCAATTCATCGTCGGCCAGGATGTTCTTTACATGCTGCCCGATGTTTTGTTTGGTCGTGTCGTAAATTTCGGCAATCTGGTTTTGTGTCAGCCACAGGTCTTCGTCCGCAAAGCGCACGGAAACATTGGTGACGCCGTTTTCGTCCTGATAGAGGACGAGGTTGTTGCCGGTTTTGGGTTTGTTGCTCATGCGCTTGCCCCTTCCAGATCGGCCACAATCGTATCAACCTGAGTCCGCAGTTTCGCGTTGATCTCGGTCTTGTCACTAATGGCAATACGGGCGAGCAGTTCGGAGACTTCCTGCGGCGTGTAAAACTCACCGCCGGATTTGCCGGCGTGGTGCTCCTGCGTCTTCAGGTACACGGTAACCTCGTCGAGAGTCAGGATTTCGCCTTCTGGGTCTGCCATCGTGGGTTGGGATAAATTAGCCAAATCCCGCAAATCTTCCCACAAATACCTGCTTCGGCCAATGTGCAGGCTACTTTCTGCGCGGCCCCATTGCGGATATCGCGCCGCCGCGAGTCTTAGTACTTACGCTGCAGCGCGTTTGCCGCGCTGGCTGCGCCAGTTCATCCAGGTTGTTGCCGCCAGAACAGCGGTTCTGGTCCGTACTTACTCATGCGACAAAGCAGAAACATCATGGCGCTCAAAGACGGGTTGAAACAGGTGAAGCGTCCACAAACGCCGATCGTGGCGGTGTTCGTGGAAAATTTCAGTGTGCTGCGGCGTTTTCTCTCCCGGTTTTTTGCGGAGCGTCAGGACATAGAAGATGTCGCGCAGGAAGCCTTTCTGCGCGCTTACGTGGCAGAGCAGCGCAAGCACATCAAGCAGCCGAAGGCGTATCTGTTCCGCATCGCCAAGAATCTGGCGCTGACCAAGCTCGAACGTAAATCCAGGCAGATTGCCTATTACATCAACGAGCAGGGCGATTACCTCTGCGAATCAGGCGACAACCTCTACCTCGAGGCGCAGGAAAACACCTATGCCGAAGTGGAAGCCCAGGAGGTGCTGGGCCTGTATTGCGAGGCGGTGGCGGCCTTGCCTGAGAAATGCCGTCAGGTCTTCTTGCTCAGAAAGGTGCACGGGCTGGGGCATCAGGAAATCGCTGACAGAATGGGCCTTTCGGTGAGTTCAGTAGAGAAATATCTGATCAAGGGCATTTTGGAATGCAAGGCATTCATGGACCAGCGCGAGGGCACCAATGAGTTGCCTGCCGCGCGATCAGGACGCAAGAGGGACTGCCTGTGAGATTGCCTGTGAAGGAAAATATCCTTGCCTTTCCTGACAGGAACGTGGTGCGGGAAGAGGCCGCCCTCTGGTTGATCGCGCTGGATGGCGACGCGGAACCAGCGCCACAGACTCTGGCGTCCTTGCACCAATGGCTCGAGCGCAGCCCTGTGCATCGCCAGGAACTGCACAACCTGGCGCTTACCTGGAAGCGGATGAATGTATTGACGGAACTGGCGGTGCCGCTTGGCCGTATGGAAACACCGAAACCAGCGCGGCGGCTCGGTCTATTGCGGCGCGAGGGAGGGATCAAAGCCAGGGCTGCTCTGACGGGGGTGTTGCTCGTCTTTTTGCTGGCCTTCGCCCTCGTCATCGGACTGCCGCCGCAGCGTTATCAGGAAAGCAGCGGCGCTTACGCCACGCGCGTTGGTGAACAGCGGGAAGCCTTGCTCGCCGATGGTTCCGTGATTCTGCTCAACACCAACAGTGAAGTCCGCGTTGCGTACAGCCGCGATTTCCGCGACATCCAACTGGTGCGCGGCGAGGCCGAATTCAGAGTTGCCAAGAATCCTAGCCGGCCTTTCCGCGTCTATGCCGGCGCTGAACGGATACAAGCTCTTGGTACCGCCTTCACCGTCTATTTGCGTGATGGCGCAGTCGATGTACTGGTAACGGAAGGCGCGGTGGCAGTGGCGACACGCAGCGAGGAGCCCTCAGCGTCCAACAAGGAGCCCTCAGCGTCTTCTAGCAAGGAGCCTGTGACCACGGCGGCACCAAGCGTCGACTACACCGAAACCCTGCGCACCTTGAAGGCCGGGCAGCGCGCGCGGCTGAATGCCGAGGACAGCAACAAGAGCGCAGCGAGCGCGCTCGATGCCATCGAAGTCGTCGAGGAGCCGGATGCCATCGCGCGCAAGCTGGCCTGGCGTGAAGGCTTGCTGATCTTCAAGGGCGATCCCTTGGAAGAGGTGGTGCGCGAGATCAGCCGCTACACCACCATGACCATTGAAATCGCCGACGCCAAGGTGGGGGCCACCCGCATTGGCGGGCAGTTCCCCGTGGGCGAAACCGACGCGATGCTCGATGTGTTTGAAAGCGGCTTCGGCTTGCGCGTGACGCGGCTCAGCGCCGACCGAGTGCGCATATCAGCATTATGAACCTGCCGCTTGCGCTGATCTGCTACAGGGAAAGCGGCTGTTACAGGGCGAGTCTTGCCAGACAAGGAGGAAGCGTGGGGTGATAATTTGGAATGAGAAAACAATAAAAAAAAATTCCAATGATGCTTGCGGTTTTTGGAAGTTGGTAAGTCTTATATGTCGGAAGGCTCGTCTTACGCAGGAAGCCGGCGCCTCCTGGCGGGGTGAGCGAAAAGCAGAGTGTGCTGGCCGCGCCTCATGGGCGGTTTGCGCGGTGGCTGGGGGCTGGCTGGGATGGATGGTTGCGGGGTGGATGGTGGCGCTGAGCGTGTTTGGCGCCGAACTCAACCCCGCGCGTAACCAGGTATTCGATATTGACATTGCGTCTCAGAACGCCGCGGATGCCTTGAACATCCTGGCGGCGCAAACCGGCGCGGTGATGCTGTTTCCTTACGATCTGGTCAGTGGCAAAGACGCTCAGGCTGTGCGCGGGCGTTATTCACTCACCGAGGCGCTGGCAACCTTGCTGGAAGGTTCGGGGCTTGCGGGCAGCTTCACGGATAAACAGGTCATTCGGATTACCGTGCGTCAAGACAAGGGCATCAATAACGCAAGCACCAATAACGCAAGCAACGCAAAAGGGGAACAGGGCATGTCTGAAGACAGAACCAGAAAGAGTTTGTTGACCGCCGCCATCGCCATACTTTCCGGCACGGCACACAGCGCCTTGGCGCAGAGCGCCACACCGGCGCCGCAGCTTGAAGAAATTACCGTCACCGGCAGCCGCATTACCCAAACCAGCGGTTTTTCCACACCGGTGCCAGTAACGGCGCTGACGGTGAGCGAACTGCACGACATGCAGCCAGGCAGCACCCTATCGGCGCAGCTTGATATTCTGCCGCAATTTTTTGCCACCAAAACCTTACAAAATGCGGGCCCCGGCGGCGGCAGTTCCATCGTAGGCAGCCCGACGGCGGGCCTGAATCTGCGCAATCTCGGCGCGAACCGCACCTTGGTCTTGCTCGATGGCTCGCGCGTGGTGCCCACCGACAAGCAAGGCACGGTCAATGTCGATGCCTTTCCCAGCGCCTTGCTGCGCACCGTGGACGTGGTCACCGGCGGCGCCTCGGCCACGTATGGCGCGGATGCGGTGGGCGGCGTGGTCAATTTCGTGCTGAACCGGCGCTTTGAAGGGCTCAAGGCCAGCGCCAGTTTCGGCGAAAACCAAGGCGGTATTGGTAAGAATAAATCCGTCGAGATTGCCGCTGGCCTCAGCCTCATGGACACAAAACTGCATCTGATCGGCTCGCTGCAAACGCAGGATGTCGATGAAATTCTCGCCGACTGGACTCGTCTGGATAACTACAAGTTCTATGGCTTCATCAGAAATCCGGCGTGGTATCAAGGCGCGCCCGCGGGTATTCCGCTGCGCCTCACGCGGCCCTGGGTTACTTCTGCCACGGCCTCTCCCACAGGTTTGATCATCAGCCCCAATGCGCAACTGAACAACATGCAGTTCACGCCGGATGGCACCCGGATCGTGCCCTTCGTGCCGGGGGAAGGTTTCTGCCAGAGCGGCGCGGGCTGCCAAAACTCGATGGCGGGCGGCCCCGAAGGCGAGGTACGCCAGCAGGCGTTCAGCCGGGTGGCAGGCCCCTCCGGCAACGGCGCGCTGTCGCGTTCTGGATTGTTCGGTGCTGAATATGAAGTGACAGACCGGCTTGCCGTACATTGGCAGGGCATCGTGGGCCGCACCGAATCGCTCAGAGCGGAAAACATGCGTTTCTACCCCGTGCTCAACGCGGGCTGGACGCCGATCATCTTCAAGGAAAACGCCTACCTGCCGGAGGCGGTGCGGCAAATCATGCTTGCCAACAACCTCAACTCATTCCAGTTGCGCAAACAAGGCTCGCTGGCGCCCTGGCACGATATTGCCTCCAACGAGCGCAGCCGTGATGTTTTCACCAGTTGGAACTACAAGCTCGGTGTCGATTACACGATCCCCGGGATCGAGTGGAATGTGCAGGCGTCTTATCAGCACGGCGCCTCGACGCGCAACTCGCAGATGGACAACATGCTGCGTCTGGACCGTTTGTTCCTCGCCGCGGATGCGGTGGTGGATCCCGCGACCGGCAAGATCGTCTGTAACGTGCAGTTGTATAACCCAACACCCGCCCAATTGCAGGCGGCGGTGGCGGGGCTGGAGTCCGCGCGCCCGCTCGACCCTTACCTGCCCGCAGGTTTGCCCGGCAATATTCAGTATTTGCGCTCGCCTGTGGGCCTGGACAATACGATCCGCGATTGCGTGCCGATCAATATCTTCGGCAGCGGCAACATGAGCCAGGCGGCTTTGGATTACATCGGCACCTGGAAGGCCAGCCGCGGCAATGTGAACCAGGATTTCGTCGAAGCGGTGCTCAACGGCGAACTGTACGAAGGCTGGGGCGCGGGGCCGCTGAATTTTGCGCTTGGCGCTACCTGGCGCGATCAGGGCTTCATCGAAGGGCCGGAACCTGCGGACCTCGATATAGAAGGGCCGGCCAAAAACGCGCCGGAACTTGGCATTCGCGGAATGCCGCCCTCGGTGAACAATGGCAGTGCCGCACTGCACGCGCAATCGTTCATTCCCTATATCGCGGGCGACACTCAGGTGTGGGAAGTATTCGGCGAGTTGAGCATTCCAGTATTCAATGCGCAGACGCTGTTTGGGCAAACGCAGAAACTGGATGCGAGCCTGGCTTACCGCGCCTCCACCTATGATCGCAGCGGCAGGATCGACAGTTGGAAGCTGGGCCTGAATCTGCAAGTGCTGGATGATTTGCGTTTACGCCTGACACGCTCGCATGACGTGCGCGAGCCTACTTTTTTTGAACTGTTCGATGCGCAAGCCAACGTGGGCTCGGTGAGCGATCCGCGTTTCGGCAATGAAACCTACAGTTTTTCGCAGATTCAGGGCGGCAATCTCAATCTCAGGCCGGAGGCCGCCAATACCGTGGTCGCGGGTCTGGTATGGCAACCTTCGCGCATGTCCTGGCTCGATGGCTTGCAACTGTCGCTGGATTATTACCGCGTGAAAATCGACGACTCGGTGGCGCTCTTGGGTGTACAACCCATCGTGGATCAGTGCCAAAAAGGCGTGCAAACACTGTGCGAGCAGATCGAGCGTGATCCCAGCAGCGGGCGGATCACGCGCGTGTTCAACACTTATTTGAATGTGGCGCAATCCTCCACCAAGGGCCTGGATCTGGAAGTGGCCTATCGTATCGAACCGGATTTTGTCGCCAATCAAACGGAAAGTTTCACGCTCAGGTGGTTGTCGGGCGTGCTGATGGAGCAGAGCAATACGCCGTTTGGCGGCAGCCCCATCGACAGCGCAGGCGCCTTGGGCAGCCCGGACTTTACCTCGCTCGTGACCGCCTCCTACGGCATTGGCCCCTGGAGCGTGCAATTGCAAGGGCGTCACATCGCCGCGGTGCTGCGCAATGCGCAATGGGTGGAGGGCGTGGATGTCGATAAAAACCGGGTAGCGTCGATGACCTGGTGGAATGCGCGCCTCGGCTATAGCGGCGAGTTCAAAAGTGGTGCCGCTTACTCGCTCAACTTCAACATCCAGAATATTTTTGACCGCGCCCCGCCCATTATTGCCAGCTTTTCGGATTTTGGCGGCGGCGGGCAATCAGTCAATCCCAGTTACGACATTTTTGGACGCCGTTACAACCTTTCATTCAATTATTCATTCTGAGCCTATGTTGCCGCGTAGAAAGATATTGCAAGGGCTGGTTCATGCGGGCGCCGCCGCGTTCTTGCCGCAGAGTGCGCGGGTGTTCGCTCAGCGTGAGGGCTTGCCAACAGAGCGCTTGTCAACACAGCGCTTGCGCGAAACAGTGCTCATGGTGCGCGGTGCGGAGGCGAATGTGCTGGTGCTCGCCTCGCAGGAAGGGCCAATCCTGCTCGATGGTGGCGCCGCGGCCTGGTCGCCCGCGCTGCTGGCGCATATTGCACAGTTTGCGCCAGGGCAGGCCATCAGAGCCTTGATCAACACCCACTGGCATCCCGAGCAAGTGGGATCGAATGTGGCGCTCGGTGAACGCGGTACAGAAATCATCGCGCACGACAACACTCGGCTCTGGCTCAGCACCAACGTGGCGCAGCGCTGGTCTGGCAAGCATTTTTCAGCTCTGCCCAAAGCAGCGCTGCCGCACACGACACTCTACGACAGCGCCGAAAAACGCATCGGCGAACACACACTACGCTTGGCGTATTTGCCCGAGGCGCATACCGACGGTGATCTCTGCGTGTACTTGCCCGCGGCAAACCTGCTGTTCGCGGGCGGCTTTCTGAGCAATGACACCTGGCCGTTGATCGATTGGTGGACAGGCGGCTGGAGCGGCGGCGTATTGAACGCCTTCGCGGCGGTGTTGCCGTTGTGTAATGCAGCCACCCTCATCGTGCCGTCTTCGGGGCCGCTGATGACCTATGCCGATCTGCAAGCGCAAAGCGATATGTACCATTCGATCTTTGATAAAGTGCATACGGCTTTCGTGCAGAGTTTGAGCCCGGAAGAAACCGTGGCGCTGCAACCGGCCTCTGGCTACAAACCCGCGTGGGGCTCTGCCGATCTCTTCATCACGCTGGCCGCGCAAAGCCTGCAAGGGCAACTGCGCGGCGCTGTGGGCGGCTGGTTGCCGCGTATTCCTTGAGAGTGTTCATGATGCTGCATCAGACTGAAAACGCCCTCTCCCCAACCCCTACCCAGGAACCAGGTTCCGTGGCGCAAGTCGGCAGCATGGCGCTGCATAGTTCTCTCCCGCCAGCGGGCGAGGGGCTAGTGCTCGCCATTGCCGGCGCGGCGCTGCTTGTTACTTCCCTGGCAGCAAGCGCGGCGGAAACAGCGCCAGCGTCTGAACAAGCCTTGTTCGGCTCTCACGACAATGCGCAGTTGTTGGATGACTACTGCCTCAAATGTCACAACAGCGAAGATTGGCTCGGCCAGTTGGCCTTCGATCTCATCGACCATGAGTCTGTAGCGCGTGAAGCGCAAACCTGGGAAAAGGTCATCCGCAAGCTGAGCAGCGGCATGATGCCGCCGCCCGGCAATGCGCGGCCCGATAAGGCCAGCATCGACGCGCTGGTCAGGGCGCTGCAAAATCAGCTCGATCAGGTGGAGCAGCCCCGCATCGGCCAGGTGCCGCTGCACCGGCTCAACCGGACGGAATACGCCAATGCCGTTGGGGATCTGCTTGGCCTGTCGGTGGATCCTGAAGCGTTGCTGCCAGTCGATGGCGTGGAAGACAGCTTCGACAAGATCGCCAGCGCCTTGAAGGTATCGCCCACGTTCATCGACCAGTATGTCAGCGCGGCGCGCACGCTGAGTGAACAAGCGGTGGGTTCTTTGCAAGCCAAGCCGCAGAGCGTGATCTACGCTGTCGCCGCCGCGAATCAAACCACGCATGTCACGGGTTTGCCGCTGGGCACGCGCGGCGGTGCGGTGGTTGAGCACTATTTTCCTGTCGATGGCGAGTATCTGCTCAACATCGGCGATCTGGTTTCCACCGGCGGCAGCGTGGCGCAGG
>JAIRJU010000299.1 GCA_031260485.1 Pseudomonadales bacterium
GAAGGTCTTGGAGGTGGAGCCAGGCTCCATCAGATCCACCACGGCGCGATTGCGGCGGCTGTCTTCGGTCATGGTTTCGCGGTTGTTCGGGTTGTAGGAGGGCTCGCTCACCATCGCCAGAATTTCGCCAGTGGCCACGTCCAGCACGGTCACAGTGCCGGCTTTGGCGTGGCGCTCCGCTACCGCATCCTTGAGCGCCTTGTAGGCGATGTATTGCAGACGCGAATCCAGCGCCAGTTCCAGATCCTGCCCTGGCTCGGGATACGCATTGACCTTCACCTCGCGCACGATGCGGCCCAGGCGATCCTTGAGCACTTGACGCGAGCCGGGCCGACCCTTGAGCCAATCTTCGTAGGCAAGTTCCAAGCCTTCCTGCCCCACGTCGTCATTGTTGGCGAGGCCCACCACGTGTACCGCGGCTTCGCCCATCGGGTAGTAGCGTTTGTATTCTTCCTGCGCGTAGACACCCTTGAGCTTGAGATCCAGCACCGCGTGCGCCTCGGCGGGCGGCATACTGCGCTTGATGTAGAGAAATTCGCGGCTGGCATTGGCGATGATGCGCTGGTTCAGCACGTCGGCGTTGATGCCGATGCTCTCCATCGCCGCGGCCAACTGCGCGCCCTGCTGCGGGTTGTTCAGCACTTCCTTCGGGTTGAGCCACAGCGACAGCACCGGCGTGCTGATGGCCAAGGGCTCGCCGTTGCGATCCACGATGTTGCCGCGCGTGGCGACGATGAGATCATTGCGCACGGTGCGCGCATCACCCTCGCGCCGCAGCGTGTTGTTGTCGATGACCTGCAAGTCGAGCACCTGCCAGCCGATGATACTCAGCAGCGCGCCGATGGCGATGAGAACCGCGCCCAGACGCCAGGCAGGCTGATGCGGGGGCGGGGTGTGTTTTTCTCTAGTTGCCAAGCACCACCACCTTGCTCATGTCGGGCCTTTGCATACCGAGTTCACTGACCGCCATGTTTTCTATCTTGCCTTGTGAGACGAGGCTGCTTTGTTCGAGCAGCAAACGCCCGTATTCGGCCTGCACCGCGTTGCGTTGCTGCTCCAGGAGTTGCAAGACATTGAGACGGCCGCGGCCGAGATGTGTGGCATAGATCACCGCCAGCGCCGAGGCCATCGCCAGCAACAGCAGCGCGCAAAAACCCAGCCAATACCCTCGGCCTGGGTTACGTTCGCGTTGCACCGCCTGCAAGGGCGCCGCTTCTGTTGTCATTTCAACCATTTGTTCTTCAACTGTTCTTCAACAACCGTTCTTCAACCGATTTTTTCCGCCACTCGCAGCACCGCGCTGCGCGCTCGCGCGTTGTCCGCCACTTCTTGCGCCTGCGCCTGCGATTTGCCCAAAAGGCGCAGCAGGGGCTTGAGTTGCGCCTGCGTCACCGGCAGAGCGCGCGGAAATTCATCGCCACGCGCGGCTTTGCGCATGAACTCCTTCACCATGCGATCTTCGAGCGAATGAAAACTGATCACCGCCAGACGCCCGCCGCTCACCAACAAATCACGCGCCGCCTGTAGCGCGCGCCCCAGGTCGCCGAGTTCGTCGTTGATGAAGATACGAATGCCTTGAAACGCCCGCGTGGCCGGATGTTTGTGTTTTTCCCAGGCGGGATTGGCCGCTTTGACGATGTCCGCCAATTGCAAGGTACTGGTAATGTCCGTGTGGGTTCTGTGTGCCACGATCGCCCGCGCCATCCGTCTGGAAAATTTCTCTTCGCCGTACTCGTAGAGCACGCGCGCTATTGCGTCCTCGCTGGCCGCCGCCAGCCACTCTGCCGCGCTTTGGCCCTGGGTAGGATCCATGCGCATGTCGAGCGGGCCATCTTTGTTGAAACTGAAGCCGCGCGCGGCATCGTCCAACTGGGGCGAGGACACCCCCAAATCCAGCAGCACGCCATGTACGGCCTCTGCCTGCATCAATTTCTGTACCCATCGTTCCATGTCAGCGAAGCTGCCCTGCGCCACGCTCACGCGCGGGTCTTCGCGCTGTAAAGCCTCGGCCACCGCGATCGCCTCGGGATCCTTGTCGATCACCAAGAGCCGCCCCTGTGGCGACAGGCGTTCCAAAATCAAACGGCTATGCCCGCCTCTGCCAAAGGTGCCATCCACATAAAGCCCGGCCGGATCGGTAATCAGGGCGGCCACGGCTTCTTGCGGCAAAACGCTCTGATGCTGATACGCGCCGCTCACGCTTAAATGGATAACCCCTTCAAGCGTTCCGACACCGCAGCGCCGTCGTCACTGATGTAAAGACCACGCTGCTGCTGTAGCCAGGCGTCTTCATCCCACAGTTCAAACTTGTTGGTCATGCCCACCAGCGCCACCTGCTTCTCAACACCCACCAGCGTGCGCAACACCGGCGGCACCAGCACGCGGCCATTGCTGTCGATGTCCATGTCCATGGCATGGCCGATGAACAGATATTTGAAACGCTGCTCGCTGGGCTCGAAGTCGGACAGCTTGCGCACTTCATGCGCCGCTTCTTCAAAATCGGGCTCAGGGTAGATGAGCAGGGATTTGCCATGACGCTGCACGGTGACAACCAAGCGCCCTTTGGACTGCTCCTCAAGCTCGGCGCGATAGCGAGCCGGGATCGATAAACGACCCTTCGCATCCAGCGCCAGCATGTGCAAGCCCTTCAATAACACCGAGAACCCCTAAGCAATCTGATGCAGGCAATCCGCAAGGCCCAAGCCACACATTCCTTGTCTCCCACTCGTTCCATGCTTGCTGCCCTTTTACCCTTCCTACTCTTCTACCCTACCTTTCTACCCGCTACCTACCCTTCTATCCCACTTTACTGCTATAACAAACTACTTAGGCCCACTATATTCCACCACTTTCCCCCGACGCAAGCAGATATTTCATTGTTTTTATTGAAAAAAGAGCCAAGCCCCGTGTGTACACACCGGCCACAAAAAAGAGGCAAAAGCAAAGGCAATCAATTACAGAAAGCTAAAGCTCAAACTTAAAGTAAGTTGTGAAGAGGCTAGCCAAGTGCTTCCGGCGGGGGGGGGGGGGGGGGGGGGTTTGCCTGCTGTTGGGAGTGCCCCCGGCCCATTGACCCCACCCCCGACGCCAACGGGGGCCCCCCCCCCACAGGGGGGGTATGTGGGATGCTGGCC
>JAIRJU010000026.1 GCA_031260485.1 Pseudomonadales bacterium
CCAATAGTGGCCGCAGGCGCAAAGCGCTTGCTCAAGTAGGCCTGATACATAGATGCAACCGGTTTCTTTGTTCGACAGTAGAGGTTGACACAGGGGGCGAGTCCATACATAGGGCGGGGTGGTACTGCCGTAGGCAGATGAAGCGGCACAAGATAAATTTCTTCTCCTTGACCACCCCGTCCGCCTACGGCGTCCACCCCTCCACAGGAGGGGAATTTGTCCTACCCAGGAGCCTGCGTTCCGGGGCAAGTCGGCAGCGCGCGCTGCATGAAACTCTCCCGCAAGCGGGCGAGGGGGAGGAGTAATGTCAACGATTTGATCAAAACCGCGCTAAGCCCATGAACTTCTGTATTTTTCCAGATGTTTCCCATGCAATGACATAACACTTGCCATGCACAACACCATATGAGGAGCCGCATTTAATGTGAGGAGAAAATTTTCCTCCTCGTTCCGATAAGCCCCAAAACCTGCTTCCCCATCCCATAACGCTGGATTGGTTTGCGCCTTGAGACGCTCCATCAAAGGCTTGACCTTGCCTGATACGGTGAACATCACGCCATAGTCATCCATATTGGACATTTGCTCCAGCGTTACTCCGATATTGCCGAATAAGGCTTGGAATTTCACGGTTAAGTCATCAATGGTTTCGACACGCATTTTGCTCTCCATGGTCTAACTATTAGATTTTTTGTTCCAGAACAACGAGTCGACACGCATTTCACTCATCGAGCACGCTGCGCACCGGCGCCTGTATGGACACGCTGCTGCCATCATCAAAGTGCAGCGTAAGCGCGACGTCGCCGCCAGGCTCAAGCGTGCCCTCAAGCTCTTCCAGCATCAGATGCGCGCCGCCGCTTTTGAGCACAAGCGCACCTTGTGCCGGAATGCTCAGGGAACTCGTCGTCATCATGTGCATCATGCCGTTGTGATTCATGCTGCTGTGCAGCGTTACCTGGTGCGCGGCGCTGCTTTGCGCGCCGACCAGCGCCACAGCGTCCTTGGCGGTGTTGCGCAAGAGCATGTAAGCGGCGCCCACCTCGCCACCGGGCGGCGGCGCGCGCACGTAGGCGTTTTCCACCACGATTTCGGCTTGCGCTAGTGCGCTTAGGTTCAGCAGCATGAAGGCCAACAGGAAACGGGGCATGGTGTTTACCTCTTTATACGGTAAGGCTAGCAAAAATAGGTTCTTGGATGAATTTTTCCCTCTCCCCCGACCCCTCTCCCGCAAGCGGGCGAGGGGAGTTTAGAGTCCTTCGCCACTTGCGGGAGAGAAAGGTTTGGAGCCCCTCGCCCGCTTGCGGGAGAGGGGTTGGGGAGAGGGCATTACTGGAGAGAGAGCATTATTCAGAAAGAACGACCTCATTCATTGCGCTGCCGGACGCGCCGCGCGGGCGGGGTGTTGTTCCAGAACGCGCGGTTGCGTTTGCTGTGCTGCGCGTTCGGCGGGCGTGAGCGTTGTGGGCGGCGCTGTGTCAGGCGGATTGGCGGGCGTGGGCGAGGCGGCGTTCAGCGCAATCAAGATGCCTGGCGTGCCATTGATGCCGATGTTGCCGTGCAGACGCTCACCGCCCACCGCATCGTGCATCACCTTGTAGATCCAGCGGCCTTCCACGTCGTTGCGCGCGTTGATGAGAAAGGTGGCATCGCGGCGCAAGAGGTCGCGCGCGATGCGCTCCAGTTCGCTCACCAGCGCGGGGCTTTGCGCGCTCAGTTGCGCGGGGTCGAGCGCATGGAATTCCACTGGATTTTTGCGCGCTTGCGCCAAGCGCTCACGGGCATCCCGTAATTCGGTGCGCTGGGCGCCGAGCCGCGCCGAGCGATCGAGCAAGGCGCTGGCCTGGTCGTACTGGCCTTTGTTGCGCGCTTCGTCCGCAAGCGCGATGTAGCGCAGCGCGATTTCGTCCAGGCCCTGTAGCGCCACCGCGTTGTCTGGGTCGAGCCGCAGCACGTCGGCGTAGGTGTCATAGGCGTTGTTGCCGGCGGGCGTCATCAGCCGGTTGTCGTCGTAGGCGCGCTTGGCGGCATAGAGCAGGTCCGCCAAGCGGCGTTGCCGCCGCAGCTCGCTCTCATCCAGCGCCGCCACGGCGGGCGGCGGTGCTACTTCCTCGGGCTCTTGCGGGTGGTAAACCATCCGTTTGTTGCCGCTCTGGCACGCGCTCAGTGCGAGCACCATCATCAGCGCCACAGCGCCACGCTTTTGCATTGGCACAAAACCTTTCATAAAGCGCCTCGGAAGGGAATGTAGTCCACGGGTTCGCCTTCACGTACCGCCACCCCGCGCGGAATCACCACCAGCCCATCGGCCCAGGACAGTGAGCTGAGCAGGCTAGAACCTTGATCAGTGAAAGGCCGTGCCAGCGGCAATTCGCCTTGCTGATATTGCAGACGCACGCGCTGATATTCCTGCCGCGAGCCAGATTCGGCCGTGAAGCCCGCGCGCACGGTTTGCAGCGGCAGTTGCACCTCGCAGGCGCCTTGCAGCTTCAGCAGATACGAGCGCACCAGCACCAGCCAGGTAACGAATACCGCCACCGGATTGCCAGGCACCCCGAAGAATGGCGTCTTGCCGATGTGGCCGAAGGAAAAGGGTTTGCCGGGCTTGATCGCAAGCTGCCACAGATCGAGCACGCCCAATTCTTCAACCGCCGCCCTGACATGATCCGCCGCCCCCACGGAAACGCCGCCGGTGGTAATCACGCAATCGGCTTGCGCCGCCGCCTCGCGCAGCATCTGCCGCGTCAGCGTGGGATCGTCGGCGATGATGCCCAGGCGCAGCACGCGCATTCCCAGCCCCTGCAACAGCCCTTGCAAGGTATAGCTGTTGGAATCGTGCAGTTGCCCTGGCGCCAGCCTCTGGCCGGGGCTGACCACTTCGTCGCCTGTGGTGAGCACGGCAACGGTGAGCGGTTTGAAGACAGGAATCTCGGCGAGACCCAGTGAGGCGAGCAGGCCCAGATCCTGCGCCAAAAGCCGCCGGCCCCGCGCCAGCACTTGCTGACCTGCGGCGATATCGTGGCCACGCAAGCGGATGTGCTGGCCGCGCAGTGGCAGTTCCAGCACACGGACGTGGCCATCCTGAGCGCTGGTATCTTCCTGCATCACCACCGCATCGGCGCCCGCGGGAATCGGCGCGCCGGTGAAGATGCGCGCAGCGGTGCCGCTTTCGAGCGCGCCGCCAGGGTGGCCCGCCGCGATCACTTGACTCACCGGCACGCTGGTGCCAACCGCGCTCAGATCCGCCACTCGCAGCGCATAACCGTCCACGGCGCTATTGTCATAGGCGGGTACGTCCACCGCCGCGTGCTGATCGGCGGCAAGAATGCGGCCCAAGCAGCGTTCGAGCGGCAGGGATTCCAGCGCGCTCACGCTGCCCGCCTGCGCCAAGAGGCGTGCCTGAGCATCGGCAACGGGAGTGAGTGGCGGCGGGGGCATGGCAAGCCTCGATCGGCGGCAAAAAGAAACGGGCATTTTACTCCAGGGGCGCGTCCCACGGCGCTTCTTCACCGCCCTCTGTATAATCGCGCGCTTTTGTTCGCTCATATCGGCCTCATGTCGCTTTCTGTGCTGCTCCTGATCCCCGCCATCTGCTTCATTGGCGGCTTCTTTTCCACGCTTGCTGGGCTGGGCGGCGGGATTTTCACGCTGGCGAGTACGTCCTTGCTGTTGCCGGTATCGATGGTGGTGCCGCTCAATGGCGTGTTGATTCTGGCAGGGCAGGTAACGCGGGTGACGCAGTTCTATCGCCACATTGATTGGAGCATCACGCTGCCCTTCATTCCCGGTTCGGTGCTTGGCGCCTCGCTTGGCACCTATGTTTATTTCGCGCTGCCGGACACGCTGCTGGCCTTTGTGCTGGCC
>JAIRJU010000041.1 GCA_031260485.1 Pseudomonadales bacterium
CTTGCAAGTTCGCTGGCGCGGCCGGGCGTGTAAAGGGAGACGTAAGCGATGCCATCAGGAATGAATGCTCCTACCGTATTGAAAAGAATGGAAAACTTCTTTAGTTTTAGGCGCTGGACCCGAGGCGGTTAGTGAAATCGGCGCAATTTAGTGCAAGTGGTGCAAGGAAAAGGCCAAAGTTAGAAAAAATAGAGGAACCTGCCGCGCCGTGCTGGCCTTGGCTGGACCCACCCCTGGGGATGGGTCTATGCTCGCCCCACCTCCATTAGGGGAAAGTAAGGGGATGCAAGGGATCAGGGCGATGTGTTAGTAGATGTATCCGTAAGATGTATTAGTAAGTAGGAGTCGCCCATCCTTCCCGCTTATAAAATTCCGATAGACCACGTGACTCAACAAATCAGGCAGGAGCATTTGCTATGCGCCGATCATTCGCACTCAAATCATTACCGCGTGCTTTCGCTATTGTGGGAAGCATGGTTGTTCTCGCACCGTTCGCGTCCGCTCAACAGTCCGCCCAGGTGGATGCCGACGCGCTCGTCCACGAGTACTGCACCAAGTGTCACAACTTTGATGACTATGCCGGAGGCATCGACCTCGAAGAGTTCAAAGTTGCCGACATTGGCTCTATGGCTGAAACCGGTGAGTTGCTCATCAGGCGCTTGCGCGCGGGCATGATGCCGCCGTCCGGCGAGAAGCGTCCCGATTACGACACCGTGCAGAAGCTGGCGGCAGCCCTGGCAGCGGGCATCGACCAGCACGCCGCAGCGCAAGCAGTTCACCTGCCGGCTCCTGGCCTGCACCGTTTGAACCGTACCGAATACACCAATGCGATCCGCGACCTCTTGGCACTCAATGTCGATGCCACCAAGTTCCTGCCCGCGGATGACTCCGCCAAGGGCTTCGACAACCTGGCCGGTACGCTGACCACCTCGCCCGCCTTGATGGAAGCCTACCTCTCGGCCGCCGGCAAGATCAGCCGTCTGGCGATCGGCACCGAAACTGCACCCACGCTGGCGGTGTTCGACGTGCCGGTCGATACCTCGCAGAACAACCATATCGACGGCCTGCCGTTCGGCACCCGTGGCGGAATGCTGATCGAGCACGAATTCCCCTCCGATGGCGAGTACACCTTTACCGTCAAGGGGATGACCGGTTACTTCACCGCCGTGCTCGGTAACGTCAGAGGCGAAAAGCTGGAAATCACCGTCGATGGTGAGCGCGCCTATCTGTACGACTGGGATAGAGAAATCGCCACCAAGCTGGGCGACGGCGGCCGCTCGCCAGCCATCCCCATCAAGGCGGGCTTCCACAAGATCGGCGTTACCTTCATCGCCACCA
Organism: Pseudomonadales bacterium; assembly: GCA_031260485.1. GTDB lineage: Bacteria > Pseudomonadota > Gammaproteobacteria > Pseudomonadales > Pseudohongiellaceae > CAILUG01. The sequence goes on from JAIRJU010000041.1 coordinate 1,339, forward strand.
GCGATTTGCCCGACACCGGCCTGAACAAGTCGTTCGTCCGCACCATGAACTCGCCGGGCTCCATCTCGGGTTACACCTTCTACCCGCACGTGGGCCAGGTTTTCATCGAAGGGCCGTTCAAAGCCACGCCGGCGGTTGCCTCGCAGAGCCGCGACAAGGTATTCGAGTGCTATCCGCAGAGCGTCAATGAAGAGGCCTCTTGCGCCAACCAGATCATCAACACCCTGGTAACCAAGGCCTTCCGCCGTCCGGCGAGCAAGGGCGACGTCGACACGATGCTGGCGTTCTACCACGCTGGACGTGAGCAAGGCGGCAACTTCGATTCCGGTATCGAAGCCGCGGTGCAACGCATTCTGGTGGATCCCGAATTCATCTACCGCTCTGAAATCGAATCTCCCGAAGTCGTCGATGGCGGGCTGTATCAAATCAGCGATCTTGAATTGGCCTCGCGCTTGTCGTTCTTCCTCTGGAGCAGCATCCCGGATCAGGAACTGATCAAAGTGGCTGCCGAGAAGAAGCTGCACGATCCTCAAGTATTGCAGGGTCAGGTGCAGCGGATGCTGGCCGATTCGCGTGCGCAAGCCTTCGTGGAGAATTTCACCGGGCAGTGGTTGAACGTACGTGGTCTGGCATCCAAAGAGCCGGTCGTGGAAATGTTCCCGGATTTCGACAGCACCTTGCGTGAAGCTTTCCGCAAGGAAATCGAGCTGTTCTTTGGCAGCGTCATGCAGGAAGATCGCGGCGTTCTTGACCTCTTGACAGCAAATTACACCTTCGTCAACGAGCGTCTCGCCAAGCACTACGGCATTCCCGGTGTTTATGGCGAGCAGTTCCGCCGCATCGAACTGACGCCAGAGCAGGATGTGCGTCGTGGTCTTTTGGGCAAAGGCGCCTTGTTGACCATTACCTCCGAGGCTGTCAGAACCTCGCCGGTCAAGCGTGGCAAGTGGTTCCTGGAAACCTTCCTGGACATCTCGCCGCCGCCGCCGCCGCCTGGGGTGGAAATCAACCTGGAGCAAAAAGAAGGCGAAGCGCCCAAGACCTTGCGGGCACGTCTGGAATCGCATCACACCAACCCAACTTGCGCCACCTGCCACAAGATGTTCGAGCCCATGGGTTTCGCCATGGAGAACTTTGACGCGGTTGGCAAATGGCGTACCGAGGATGTGGGCACCACCATTGATTCGTTTGGTGTCATTGCCGACGGCACCGAGTTGGATGGCCTCAAGGGCTTGCGTGAATTCTCGGTGCGCAAGGGCGATGTATTCGCACAGAGCATCACGGAACGGCTGCTGACGTATGCCCTGGGCCGCGCCCTGGATTATCAGGACATGCCGCTGGTGCGCGCGATCACGGCTGCGGCAGCCAAGGATGATTATCGCTTCTCGACGATGTTGATGGGGGTTATCGAAAGCCCCGCGTTCAACATGAACCAGAAATCCAAAGCCAATTTGGCCATGAATAACGAGTAAGGAGGAGTAATCCATGATTATCACCAAAAAGCATCTTTCCCGTCGTACCCTGCTGCGTGGCGCGGGCGTGTCGCTTGGACTTCCTCTGCTCGACGCCATGGTGCCGGCGGCGACGGCTCAGGCCCAGACCGCCGCAAAAGCGCCATCCCGTTTCTTCGGCGGCTTCGTGCCTCACGGTGCTGCACCAGGTTACTGGGTGCCGAAAACCGAAGGCGCTCTGGCAGCCGAGTTGCCGTTCATCTACAAGCCGCTGGAGCCGTTCCGCGATCAATTGACGATTCTGTCGGGTCTGCATTCGACTTCCTCGGAACCACCTCCGGGCCAAACCGGCGCCGACCACTGGGTGGCCGCGGCCTTCCTGTGCGCGGAAAAGCCCAAGAAAACCTCGGGCGCCGACGTTTATGCTGGCCACACCATCGACCAGATCATTGCGGAAAAAATTGGCCGTGAATCGCTGCTGCCCTCGCTGGAAATCTCGGTGGAAGACCCGGGTTCAGGCGCGAGCAACTGTGGCGAGGGCTATAGCTGCGTGTATACCAACACGATTGCCTGGTCGTCTCCCACTACGCCGCTGCCCATGGAATTGAACCCACAGGTAGTCTTCGAGCGTATGTTCGGCAGCGGCAGTTCGCAGGAACAGCGCGTGGCGCGCCGTGAGCGCAACCAGAGCATTCTGGATTCGATCACCGGCAAGATTTCCACGCTGCGCCGGGAAATCAGCTCGCCTGACCGCCAACGTCTGGACAGCTTCACCGAGAACGTCCGTGAAATCGAACGCCGCTTGCAGATCGCCGCCAAAGCGACCACCGCGGCACCGGAAGATCTGAGCGTACCGCCTGGCATTCCGCAATCATTCGACGCGCACATCAAGTTGATGTTCGATCTGATCGCGCTGGCTTGGCAGGCCGACATCACGCGCGTCAGCACAATGCTGCTCGCGCGCGACCTCACGGGCCGCATCTACCCCGAAAGCCAGGCGCCGACCTTGGGCTTCCACGGCGGTTCCCACCACGGCGAAGATCCTTCACGTATCAACGAGTTCTCCAAAATCAACCAGTACCACGTGAAAATGGTGTCTTACTTCGTCGATAAACTGGCGAAGACGGAAGATGGCGACGGCTCGCTGCTCGATCACTCGCTGCTGCTTTACGGCAGCAACATGGGCAACCCCAACCAGCATTTGCACTACGACGTACCGCACATCCTCATTGGCGGTAACAACGGCAGGATGAAGGGCGGGCGTCACTTGGCGTACCCGACCAAAACGGTGCCAACCGGCAACTTGCTGTTGAGTATTCTGGACCAGTTCGATATTCACCGTGACGCCTTCGGCGATAGCACGGGACGACTGGATAAATTGGTTTAACCGAATAGGTCGCAAGGTATGTATAAACTTGGAATGAAGACGCTCGCACTGGCCTTGGCGCTGGCGTCTTCTCATGTAGTTCTGGCACAGGCCCAAGTCGCGGATGCTGCGATGCAGCGCAATGGCGAGGTGGTCAGCCAGTTGTTGAAAGGCGGCGCCAATGTCAATGGCGCTCAAGCGGACGGCGCTACGGCCTTGCATTGGGCCGCTTATAACGGGGATGTGGCACTGGCAAAGGCGCTGCTCGATGCTGGCGCCAACCCTTCCGCGGCGAATCGTAACGGCTCCACGCCACTGTGGCTGGCGGCGACGCGCGGCGACGCGGCAATGTTGAAAACCCTGCTCGATGCTGGCGCCAATGCCAATGAAGAACTGCCGCTGGGGCGCAGGCCCCTGATGCTGGCGGCGCGCTCTGGCGTCATCGACGCGGTACGTGTGCTCCTGGAGCATGGTGCCGATCCGAATGCCAAAGAAACGCAGCGCGGCACCACGGCGCTGATGCAGGCCGCTGACCAGGCTCATGCCGATGTTGCAGCCTTGCTGATCAAGGAAGGCGCCGATGTTGCGGCGGTTTCCGCGCCAGTGATGCGCGATGGGCGCACCGCGGCTCTGGGCCAGTCGGATGACCCTCGGATCGAAGTGCGCCGGCAGACCATTCTTTCAGTTTGTGAACGGCCAACGCCTGATCTGGGTGTGCTGCGCTCACTGGTTGCCGATGGCAGCACGAGTGTCATGAGCAAGGATCAAGTCTTGGCGGATTTCGTCACCTCCGGCGAGGAGCAGACCACTGCAACCATTTGCAGCAAATTCGTGCGCGCCGGCATCGGTTTCGCGCAAGTTGCTGGCCGTGGTAGCGAGCGCAGAGGCGCTGCCGTTCCACGAGAACGAGAGCCCGATGGTGGGGAATTGACTGCCTTGGTTTATGCCGCCCGTACTGGCGACCTTGGCGTTGCGCGTGCGCTCTTGGACGGCGGCGCCGATGTCAACCAGACCACACGTTATGGTTGGAGCCCGCTCCTGGCGGCGACTCAGAATCAAAACTATCAGTTGGGCAAACTCCTGGTCGAGCGCGGCGCCGACGTGAACTTGGGCAACAAAGGCGGCTGGACACCGTTGTACCTGGCGACCGACAACCGCAACATCGAAGGCGGCGACTATCCGACGCGTACCGCCGACATGGATGCTTTGGAGTTCATCACGCTGCTGCTCGACAAAGGCGCTGACCCCAATCATCGCATCACCGAGAGCACGGAAACCCGCACGGTGTTCACCAATCAATGGTTGGACGAAGACGGCGCCACCGCGTTTCTGCGCGCCTCTCAATCCGGCGACGTGCCTTTGATGAAACTGCTGCTCAGTCACGGCGCTGATCCCAAGATCAACACCAAGCTCAACATCTCGCCGCTGGCTGTGGCCGCTGGCGTGGGCTGGGTCGAAGGTGTCACCCGAGAATGGTCAACCAAGGAGACGGTAGAAGCGGTCAAACTGCTACTGAGCCTGGGCATTGATCCCAATCTTCAGGCGGCCACTGGGCGTACCGCGCTGCATGGCGCAGGGCACAAAGGCGCCACGGAAGTCGTCAAGGTACTGGTTGCCGCTGGCGCTGACATGGACATTCGTGATTACGGCAATACCGACAACCGCGGTAGTCCCGAACTGGCTGCTCACACCTGGCGAGCGATTGATTATGCCGATGGCTTGGTGCGCGTCGGTGTGCAGTCTGCCATTCCGCATCCAGAAACCGCTGAAGTGCTGCGTGATCTGATGACCAAAGCTGGTCTTGAGACGCCTCCCGAAGGGCGCACGCTGGATTCGATTTGTATCGTTGAGGTGTGTTCGGTCGATTACAAACCTAACAGATAAAGATTGAGTTCTCGCCTCACGCAAGACCGCTCGTAGGTAACCAGAAGTGGAGAATCGTATGCGTATGCTTGGAAAACCCGCCGCCCTGGCTCTCGTCTTTGCATTTTCGCCCCTGGCGCTGGCGCAATCTTTGGTGGCGGATGCTGCGATGCGTGGCGATAACGCGGAAGTGCGCCGTTTGCTGGAGCAGGGCGTCGATGTGAATGCTGGTCAGGGCGATGGTGCCACGGCGCTGCACTGGGCTGCCTATCACGGCGACGCACCGCTGACCAAAGTGTTGCTCGATGCGGGTGCGAAACCTGGCGCGGCGAATCGTGAAGGTTCAACGCCGCTGTGGCTGGCGTCGCAGCGCGGCGATGCGGCGGTGATCGAAGTTCTCCTCGATGGCGGCGCCGATGCCAACGAAGCACTGCCGCTGGGGCGCAGGCCGCTGATGCTGGCGGCGCGCTCCGGTATCGAGGATGCCGTTCTCGAATTACTGGATCATGGCGCGGACCCCAACGCCAAGGAAACCCAGCGCGGTACGACTGCCTTGATGCAAGCTGCCGACCAAGGCCATGCCGAAGTGGTGCAGATGCTGATCGAGCACGGCGCCGATGTCGCGGCCACGTCCTTGCCAGTGCTGCGTGATGGCCGCACGGCGGCGTTGGGGCAATCCGAAGATCCTCGCAGAGCGGTACGGCGGCAGGTCGTCTCCGTCATGTGCGATCAGAAATCCCAAGACCTCAAGGCCTTGAAAGAACTGGCGGCGGGTGGCGGCGATGATGCTTTGATAAAGGACGTCGCGGATGCGGATCTGACAGTCGATGTCATCTGCAAACGTCTCGGTGGCGGTGGGGTGTTCAGAAACACCGACGCTGCTGCTGGCGGTGGCCGTGGCGCAGTGCGCGAACCCGATGGCGGTGAGTTGACTGCGCTCGTCTATGCCGCCCGTACTGGCGCAATTGATGCCGCCCGCGTATTGCTGGAGGCTGGCGCCAACGTCAACCAGACCACGCGCTACGGCTGGAGCCCGCTGTTGGCGGCAACCCAGAATCAAAACTATCAACTTGGCAAATTTCTGATCGAGCATGGCGCCGACGTGAACCTGGCCAACAAAGGTGGCTGGACGCCGCTGTATCTGGCCACCGACAACCGCAACATCGAAGGCGGCGATTACCCGACACGTACCGCTGACATGGACTCGCTGGAATACATTGCCTTGTTGCTCGACAAGGGCGCCAAGCCCAATGCCCGTATGACCGAGAGCACGGAAACCCGTACGGTGTTCACCAACCAATGGCTGGATGAAGACGGCGCCACCGCTTTTCTGCGCGCCTCGCAATCCGGTGATGTCGCACTGATGCGTCTTTTGCTCAAACACGGCGCGGATCCTCACATCAATACCAATCTGGGTGTCACCCCTTTGGCGGTGGCCGCCGGTATCGGCTGGGTAGAAGGCATTACCCGAGAACGCTCTACCGCGGAGACAGTGGAAGCCGTCAAGCTGTTGCTGAGTCTGGGCGTCGATCCCAACTATCAGGCTGAGACAGGCAGGGTGGCGTTGCACGGTGCGGCGCACAAAGGCGCGACGGAAGTCGTGAAAGTACTGATTGATGCTGGCGCTCGCATGGATGTCCGGGATTTCGGCAACACCGACAACCGCGGCAGCCCCGAACTGGCCGCGCATACCTGGCAGGCGATCGACTACGCGGACGGCTTGGTGCGCGTCGGCGTGCAGTCCGCCATTCCTCATCCTGAAACGGCCAAGGTATTGCGCGATCTGATGGAAAAAGCCGGTCTCAAAACACCCCCCGAAGGCCGCACGCTGGAATCGATCTGCATCGTTGATGTCTGTTCGGTGGACTACAACCCGATTGATTTGAACTGATACAGCGAGAGTTTGTGTCCACAAAAAGCCCGGCAATTGCCGGGCTTTTTTTCACCTTGCGGTTGTGCTGCCTTTGTAGGAACGCAAAACTGGCGTCCGTGCCGGATCGGGCGCGCTATCCATCCCGCCATTTTAGCTGTAGGATTCCAACACCCAGCTACTACGCATATACAAAGGCATCCCATGAAAACTCTTGCGCTTTTGTCTGCTTTCTTGCTCGGCAGTGTCTTGCCGCATATCGCTACTGCCCAGGATCATCCGCTCGTGGGCAGGTACGACAACGCTAAGCAGGGTTATCACAATGTCACCGCCTATGATGAAGTGAACATCATCACCGGCAAGATCAACGAAAGAGACAGCTATCTCGGCAAGGATCACAGTGGCGCGGGCTGGGTGCATCTCGAAGGCAAGATCACGCTGGATTACTACCTTCTTCCTGATGGCCGCTCGCCGCTGGAGGCGCAGCGCAACTATGAGGAGAGTCTGAAGGCCAAGGGTTTCGAGGTGGTCTTCACCTGTTCGGCGGAAGCCGGAACCTGTTTTCAGGAAGGGCCCATGCCGGGCCTCTCGTTCGGTATGATTCTCGATACCCCCGTGGACATGCCCAAATACCAGGACTTCATCCGCAATTACTTTCTTCACGGCAATGCCCGTTATCTCTATGCGAAGCTGAACCGGCCAGAAGGCACGGCGCACGTCAGCATCGCATTTTCCGACGATTCTGGCCGGGAGCGCCTCATCATCGTTCGTGTCGTCGAAACCACGCAAATGGAGACGGGGCTGGTCAAGGTCGTCGGCGCCGATGACATGGCCAGCAGCCTTCAGGCCAGTGGTAACGTCAATCTCTATGGCATCCTGTTCGACTTCGACAAGGCCGACATCAAGCCGGAATCGCAGCCGCAGTTGGAGCAGATCGCCAATCTGCTCAAGAATGATCCGTCGCTCAAGCTCGATGTCGTTGGCCACACCGACAACCAGGGCGACGCCGCCTATAACCTCAGACTTTCCGACCTGCGCGCCTTCGCCGTGGTGGCGGAACTTGTCACACGCTATGGCATTGATCGGTCGCGCCTCAATGCGCTCGGCAAGGGCCTGCAACAGCCGGTGGCGTCCAACGCCGACGAGGCAGGACGGGCGCAGAATCGCCGCGTCGAACTGGTCAAACGCTGAGCCTAGAACGGTAGCGAAATCATGCACATGCGTTTGTTTCACAAAAATCTTGGCGCGCTCGCCGTCGCAAGTGCTTTGGCCTTCGCCGTGTGTGGTGCGCAGGGGCAGGGCGCTGCCGTGCCTCAGGCTGATGATCTTTCTGGCTATATCGAAGCGCAATGCGGCGGCGGCATTGCTGGGCGCCTCCGCTTGGTCAGGGTCGACACCAGCGGCGTGGTGAGCAGCAGTAACTCCTGGCGAACCGATCCGGTTGCCATTGGCGACATTGATCCCGCACGAGTGACGGCATTGTGGCAGCGTCTCGATGCTGCGGGATTCGACACACTGACCTCGCCGCCACGGGGCAGACCCATCCCTGACGGCATTTCCTGCGCCATTGTGCGTTCCGTCAAGGATGGCCCTTTACATGCGATCACATTCCCAGATATCTATCAGACGACCGATCCAGGCCTTATCGAAACCCGCAAGGTGATGAGCGACGTGCAGGGCATTGGGCGGAGTGTGGCGCAAGAAACGCCCTAGCCAACCTGGGTTGGTGGCAAGGCTTATTGGCTATCGTCCTTATCCGCAGTACCAGGCTCGGCCTCCTGCGGTTCTCGATGTTTGCGCTGTTCGCGGCTTTTTCTCTGGTAGAGCGGGCTGTATTCCATGCCGTAGGGTGTTTTCACTTTGTGGGTGGCTTTTTCGTCGAAGAATGCCTTGCTGGCGATTCGTCGCGCTTCCATGTCCTGTTCGCTGCCATCACGAAACGTGATGTCTTCGCGCGGAACGAAAAAAGCCTGGCCGATAGGCAGGTTGTGCGACACCGTAATCATGTCGCCAGGAGTCAGCACGTAACGAAATTCGGAATCATGCACGTACCAATCCGTTTCGACGCGCGTCACCAACACGGGCGCCACCGGGCGCGAAACGAGATTGAGCACGCCCGAAAATACCGTGTCCCAGCCGGGCGGCGTCTGAAAATTGTAGGCGCCACGCAAGGTGACAGCGCCTTCGGGGGTGCCGATGTCGTCGGGAGCGATGAACATCCGCGCTATCGCAAGCGCGGTTTCTTTGAACCCAGGCGTTTCGGGCACCATCAACTTGACCTCTTCCTTGCGCAGGCCGACGCCTCCCAGCGATAACTGGTAATTGATGAAAAAAATCTGCTCCCATTTTCTGCCGGTAGGATTTACGGCGTAGCCGAATTGAAACAGCCCTTCACCTTCGTAGCCGATGTGAAATTGCTCGTTCTCGGCGAGGGCAGGGTAGATCAGATAGCCCAGCGAACTGCCCGCCTCCAACACCGGACACAACCGGGAATGCTGCGGCAGCGAAGGACGCTGCGCTTCTTTTTTAGGGCGTAAACCGATGCCAGGGCGGCGGGAATTGGGGAAGAGGGTGACTTGCATTGCGGCAGTATAACGAAACAGGCCGGGCTAACAACTGACGGATGTCAGGCTGGCGTGAGGCTTGAGGTTTTCACGATTGCTGTTGGTGCAAAATATTGGTGGGCCCACCAGGACTTGAACCTGGGACCAAGGGATTATGAGTCCCCTGCTCTGACCAACTGAGCTATAGGCCCGCAAAAAGCGCGAATTATATCCAAAAGACTGCGTGTCTGACCTTGTAATGGGAAAGAGGTTGGCGTGCGCGATGGCTCAATCGTCCAGGAAGCTGCGCAGGTGATCCGAGCGGGTCGGATGGCGCAGCTTGCGCAGGGCTTTGGCTTCGATCTGGCGAATGCGTTCACGGGTGACGTCGAACTGCTTGCCCACTTCTTCCAGTGTGTGGTCGGTGTTCATGTCGATGCCGAAGCGCATCCGCAGCACTTTGGCCTCGCGCGCGGTGAGGCCGGCGAGCACTTCGCGGGTGGCTTCGCGTAGCCCTTCTTCCATGGAGGAATCCACCGGAGAATCAATGCTGCTGTCTTCGATGAAATCGCCCAGGTGTGAGTCTTCGTCGTCGCCGATCGGGGTTTCCATGGAGATCGGTTCCTTGGCGATCTTGAGCACTTTGCGAATCTTGTCTTCGCTCAGTTCCATGCGTTCGCCGAGTTCCTCGGGCGTGGGTTCGCGCCCTTTTTCATGCAGCATCTGCCGGCTGATGCGGTTGAGTTTGTTGATGGTTTCGATCATGTGTACCGGAATGCGGATGGTGCGCGCCTGGTCTGCGATGGAGCGGGTGATGGCCTGGCGAATCCACCAGGTGGCGTAGGTCGAGAACTTGAAGCCACGGCGATATTCGAATTTGTCCACCGCCTTCATGAGGCCGATGTTGCCTTCCTGGATCAGGTCGAGGAATTGCAAGCCGCGGTTGGTGTATTTTTTGGCGATGGAAATCACCAGACGCAGGTTGGCTTCTACCATGTCTTTCTTGGCGCGGCGGCTCTTCGCTTCGCCGATGGACATGCGGCGGTTGATTTCCTTGATTTCGGCGATGGTGATGTTGCTCTCTTCCTCGATGCTCTGCATCTTGCGCTGCGAGCGCTGGATTTCCACTTTGAATTTGGCCAGCGTATCGGCGTAGGGCTTGGTTTTTTTCAGGTGCCCTTCGAGCCATTTGGGGTTCACCTCGTTGCTGGGGAAGCTCTTGAGGAACACGTTGCGCGGCATTTTGCCGCCCTTCACGCACAGGGTCATGATGTTCTTTTCATGCCGGCGGATGCGGTTGAGCGTGAGGCGGATGTGCGCGAGCAGGGGATCGAAGGTGCGCGGTGATAGCTTGAAGTATTTGAACACTTCGCCCAGTTTTTCCAAGGCGGCCTGCGTCTTGGGATCGTCGCGGCCCTGTTTCTTCAACAGGCGCTCGGCGGCTTTGAGTGTTTTGCGCAGTTCCTCGAAACGCTGCCTGGCCATTTCGGGATCGGGACCGCTGCTGGCTTCCTCGTCGTCGCTGGAGGAGGCGCCTTCACTGCTTTCCTCGGTGGTGGCTGCTTCTTCTTCGCCTTCGGCGGTGGCTTCTTCGCTGGAGCCTTCGCTGTCATCGGCGGCTTCGGCGACTTCAGCTTCATCGTTGTCGAGATAGCTCACCAAGACGTCGCCCAGGCGTTTGCCTTCTTTTTCCACGGCATCGTATTCGGCGAGCACCATGTCGACAGTGCCGGGAAAGTAGGCCATGGCGGCCATCAGTTCGCGGATGCCTTCTTCGATGCGCTTGGCGATGGCGACTTCGCCACCGCGGGTCAATAGTTCCACGGTGCCCATTTCGCGCATGTACATGCGCACCGGGTCGGTGGTACGGCCAGCTTCGTTTTCCACGGCGGCCAGCGCGGCGGCGGCTTCGGCGGCGGCAAGCTCGTCCGTGGTGGAGGCTTCACCCTCGATCATCAGCAGTTG
>JAIRJU010000054.1 GCA_031260485.1 Pseudomonadales bacterium
TCGGCATCGTCAGCAACAAGAGCCGCCAGCAGGAATTGGAGAAATTGGGGTTGGCGTTGCAGCAGTTGTAGTGAGCGACTGTAGAAGGAGAGGTTCAAAATGACCACCCTGTCCGCCTACGGCGGCCACCCCTCCACAGGAGGGGAATTGTCTTCCGGCAAACAATAGCTGAATTCCCCTCCTGTGGAGGGGTGCCCGCAGGGCGGGGTGGTACTGCCGCTGGTGCGATGGTGGAGAACGATCTATCCCTCGCCCCCTACCCAAGAACCTGAGTTCCGGGGCGCAAGTCGGCAGCGCGCGCTGCATGGAACTCTCCCGCAAGCGGGCGAGGGGAGAATAATGTCGACGATTTAATCAAAAACGCTCTAATCTGGTATTTCAATTCTAAAACAACAAGCGCTGCAACCAATTACGCCCGAGTTCCTGTTCGCAGCCTTGCAGTTGTGTCTCGTAGCGCTTGGCCGTGTTCTGCACGTTGCGGGCGACATCGAGCAGCCAGCCTTTGCCTTCGTAGCTGCGGCGGCGGAAACCGCCGTTGCCTTCGTGATAGGCCAGGTAAAGATTGTAGGCATCGTTGCGTGCGATGCCGTTTGCCTGCACCGAGTTGTGGTTGTACCAGGCCACGAAATCCACCGCGTCGGCGAAATTGGAACGGCTGGCGCTCCAGCTGCCGGCGGCATTTTTGTACTCAGTCCAGGTGCTGTCGAGCGCCTGCGCGTAGCCGTAGGCGTTGGAAGGCCGCGGCCCGGGAAAGATCCAGAGGATGCGCGTGCGCGCCGGTTTGGCGCGAGCGCGAAAACCTGATTCCTGGTTGATGAAGGCCATTGTCACCGGCACAGGAATGTTCCAGCGCTGCTCGGCTTTCTGCGCCGCGCTGAACCAACTGCGGCGTTCCTCGAACATGCTGCACACATTGCTGGTGTTCGAGGGTGTCGAGGCGCAAGCGCTGAGCAGCAAAAGCAGAGCAAGTGAAGTAAATGATCTCATATCGATTCACGCTCAATGCCCAATTGCCGCAGCAAGGCTACGAACGCGGCTTCGTCGAGCACCGGCACGCCGAGTTTCTGGGCATTCGCTAATTTGGAACCCGCGTCAGAACCCGCCACCACGCTTGTCGTCTGCTTCGATACCGAACCCGCCACTTTGGCGCCAAGGCTTTCAAGCTGCGCTTTGGCGGCATCGCGGGTCAGCGTTTCCAGCGTGCCGGTCAGTACCCAGGTTTGGCCAGCGAGCGGCAGGCTGTGGGCGCTGCGTTTGGCGCTTTCCCAGTGCATTCCGAATTCGCGCAGTTGCGCCTCGATGGCGCGGGCGCGTTCGGCATTGGTGGTAACCGCGAAAAAATCATGCAGGGATTGCGCGGCTTTTTTGTTGAGTTTTTCGACTTGCGCCAGGTCGTCAGCCGTGGCGGCAATGAGGGCATCCAGCGTGCCAAAACGCTCCGCCACGCGCTCCGCGCCAACCGCGGCAACATGGGGAATACCCAGCCGCCCGAGCAAGGTATCCAAGCTGGCGCAGGCGGCGAATTCCGCCGCTAGTTCACCGCTTTGTTGCGGTTGCACCTGCGCCGCGAGCAAGGCGTCGATTACATTTTGGTTATGTTCATCGCTAAAAAAATGTTGAATTTCATCAGCGACTTCGAGCCCCACATCAGGCAGCCAGACCAGCACTTGCGGCAAGGCTTTGCGAATCCGCCCCAAGCTGCCGAAGGCGCGCGCCAGCAATTTGGCGGTTTCCTCGCCGACATCGGGAATGCCAAGCGCATAGATGAAACGCGCCAGCGTCGGCGTTTTGCTGAGCTCAATCGCGTCCAGCAGATTTTTTACCGAGAGTTCAGCAAAACCTTCCAGCGCGAGCAGTTGTTCGCGCGCCTGTTCCAACTGGTAAATGTCCGCTGGCGATTTGATCAGTTCTTTATCGACCAGTAGATCAATGCTCTTGTCGCCCAAGCCTTCTATATCCATTGCCTTGCGCGACACGAAATGATTCAGCGCTTGTTTCAACTGCGCCTGGCACGACAAACGGCCAATGCAGCGATAGATGGCGCCTGTGCTGTAGGACTCTTTGCTCTTGCTGCGTTTGACCAACTGCACACGCTCGACCGCAGAGCCGCATACTGGGCACTGCGTTGGCGCCTGCACCGCACGCGCAGCGGCAGGGCGGCGTTCGCTCACCACGCTCATCACTTGCGGAATGACATCGCCCGCGCGGCGCACGATGACGGTATCGCCGATGCACAAATCCAGCCGCGCCACTTCGTCCATGTTGTGCAATGTGGCGTTGGCCACGGTGACGCCCGCCACCTGCACCGGCTTGAGCCGCGCCACGGGTGTCACCGCGCCGGTGCGGCCCACTTGGAATTCAACATCGAGCAGTTCTGTCATTTGTTCGACGGCGGGGAATTTTTGCGCCAGCGCCCAGCGCGGTTCGCGCGCGCGAAAGCCCAGTTCGCGTTGCCAATCGCGGCGATCGACCTTGAACACCACGCCGTCGATTTCATAGGGCAGTGTGTCACGGCGCTGGCCGATGTCGCGGTAATAGGCCAGGCACGCGGCAAAACCGCGCGCTTGCCGCAATTCACGGCTGATCGGGATGCTCCAGGCTTGCAGCGTGTTCAGCATCTCGATTTGGGTGTTGGGCAAACTGGCCTCCATCATGCCAATGCCATAGCAGCAGAATTCGAGCGGACGGGCGGCGGTGAGGCGCGGATCGAGCTGGCGCAAACTGCCCGCGGCGGCATTGCGCGGATTGGCGAAGCGTTTTTCGCCGCCCTCCAGCGCACGGGCGTTGAGCGCCTCGAAACCCGCGCGCGACATATACACCTCACCGCGCACTTCCAGGCGCGCTGGCCAGCCGCTGCCCTGCAAGCGCAAGGGGATATTGCGCACGGTGCGAATGTTGGCGGTGATGTCTTCGCCGGTAGTGCCATCGCCGCGCGTGGCGCCGCGTACCAAGCGGCCATGTTCATACAACAGGCTGACAGCGAGGCCATCCAGTTTGGGCTCGCAACTGTAGGTGATCGCGTCGCCAGAGGCGGCAGTGTCATCGACTAGATCGCGCGACAAACCCAAGCCTGTACGCACGCGGCGATCGAAAGCGCGCAAGTCTTCAAAGTCGTCTTCAGTGGAACCGTCGTTGAGAGTGAAACCGTTGCCAAGGCTGAGCATTGGCACCTCGTGACGCACTTGGCCAAACGCGGCCTCTGGCGCGGCGCCGACGCGCTGTGTTGGCGAGTCGGGGCTGATCAGGCTGGGGTGTTCATTTTCGAGGTGCTGCAATTCGCGCAGCAGCTTGTCGTATTCGGCGTCGGGAATGCTCGGGGTATCGAGCACGTAGTAGCAGTGATTATGGTGCTGAATCTGGCGCCGCAGCGCGGCGATGATGGCCTTGGGCTCGGTGGCACTCATGGCAGACGCGGCGCACTAGCGGTGCGACAGCAGGGCAAGTTCAAAATCGCGGATGCGTTGACGCACGTGTTCGATGGTCTGGCGAGTAAAGACGCTGCGGTGTTCATCCTTGAGTTCGCCGTCGAGCCGTTCGCGCAGAGCGAGCGCGACGCCCAGCATCAAGTCGAACGCGGCCATGTTGCCAAAGCGGCAGGGCAATTGCAGGAACAGGCTCACACCGGGCGTGGTGAAAGTGTCCATGGCGCTGAGGTCGAAGGTGCCCGGTTTCACCATATTAGCCATGCTGAACAGGATGGGGCCGCTGCCATCGGGTTGCTCGTGGCGGTGGAAAATACTCATTGCGCCAAGTTGCAAGCCTTGCTGGCGCAGCACGGCCAACAGATCGGCGCCTTGGAAGTGTTGGCCAGCACGCGCCATGACGTTGATGATGAGCACTTCGCGCGGGCCGCTCGCTTGGGCCGGTGCGGCGGCAGCCGCCGCTTTTTTATGCTTGGCTGCCGCCTCATCCTGAAACAACTCCACCTGCTGATGGCGGCCCAGCAGCGTGAAGAAGGCGCGCTTGTCTTTGGCGTCCGTTTGTTCCACAACCTTTGCCACGGGCTCTGGCGCTTTTTCCACACTTTGCTGCGCTGCTGTGGCAGTGGTGATGGGATCTTCCGCCTGCGCTTCTTCGCGATCTCTGGCAAACAAGCGCTCGTCCGTGAACGCTTGTGTGAGGCTCTCATTGAAGCTTACCGTGAGACGCTCTTGCTCAGCCGAATCACCCAGCGCAGGATCGCCATCGCCGAAGCCCGGCTCGATGCGGGCTGGCGGCGGTTCGGCGTTCTGGCGCGTGAAATGGCTGGCGGCGCGGGCGTAGGTTTTTTCGAGCAGCGCCGGTTCGTTTTCGTAATTGGCGCGGCGGTATTTCTCTTCTTTGTCTTCCTCGTCGTCGTCTTCGTCCTCGTCGTCCCAATCTTCTTCTTCGTCGTCGTCCTCGTCGTCTTCTTCGTCGTCCTCGTCTTCGTCGTCCCAGTCGTCTTCTTCGTCGTCGTCATCCCACTCTTCGTCTTCGTCGTCATCGCCTGTGCGGCGACGGCGCGGGTGGTCGTCCTCATCCTCGTCGTCGTCTTCTTCGTCCTCGTCCTCGTCGTCCCAGTCGTCTTCGTCTTCGTCGTCGTCCTCGTCTTCAAACTCATCCTCATCGTCATCGTAGTCGGACTTGCGTCCGGCCTGCGGTGCCAGGGGATCGCGCTGAAGCGGCTCCAACCCTTCTATTTGTGCATCAAGCATGTCTTTGTCCTCCACGACGTTGCTGTTACTGCTGCGCACTCGCACCGGACTCAGTTCATCATCGAACGCTTCCGGCGTGAATTGTTGGGATGGCTCCACCGACGCGAACACATTGGCGTGTTCGATGTCGGTTTCTTCCACGTCTACCGCATCCATCAACACCGGCACCGCTTCGTGCTTGGCGTGCTCGGTCGTGGCGATGGACGGCATGGCGCGAGGTTTGTCATCGCCGCGTTTGGGTGCCGCCTTGCGTGAGGTGGGCGCTTCGACGCTGCGCGCCACGGTACGGGCGCCGCCGTTGGGCAACTCGGGGCTGCCGCTGAGACTGTCCTCTTCGTCTGCGTCCGCGCGGCGCTGACAGCGTGGATCGAGGTTCATGACCACGCGGTCGTGCTGGTTGCGCCATTTGCGGCGCAAACCGTCGAGTACCACGGCCACCACGGCCACGATGAGAATGACGACAAGCAGATCGGTGCTCTGGCCCATGCGTTAGCCTGCCTGCCCAGTGCGGTGGTTGAGGGGTGAAGATTGCAACATGCTATTGCTTAACACTCATTCATTCGTCTGACATTACATTCGCCTGACATTCATTACGCCCAATTACATCCATTACGCCTTGCTTGCATTTGCGCCTCATGTTACTGCGCCTTACATTGCCGCCAGTTCGGCGGCTTCGTCGATGTCCACCGTGACCAGGCGCGACACGCCCGGTTCGTGCATGGTAACGCCCAACAACTGGTTGGCGCTTTCCATGGTGAGGCGATTGTGCGTGATATAGATGAACTGGACAACTTCGGACATTTCCTTCACCAGATTCGCATAGCGGCCAACGTTGGCGTCGTCGAGCGGCGCGTCCACTTCGTCGAGCATACAGAACGGCGAAGGATTGAGCTGGAAGATCGAGAAGACCAGCGCGATCGCGGTCATGGCCTTTTCGCCGCCGGATAAGAGATGAATGGTGCTGTTTTTCTTGCCCGGCGGACGCGCCATGATGGCGACGCCAGTATCGAGCAGATCTTCGCCCACCATGTCGAGATAGGCATGACCGCCGCCGAAAACTTTCGGGAACAAGTTCTGCAAGCCGTTGTTGATCTTGTCGAAGGTTTCCTTGAAACGGGTGCGGGTTTCCTTGTCGATCTTGCGGATGGCGTTTTCCAGCGTATCCAACGCTTTTTCCAGTTCGGCATTCTGCGCATCGAGGTAGACCTTGCGCTGCGACTGCGTGTCGTACTCGTCGATCGCCGCCAGGTTGATCGGCCCCAGGCGCTGGATGCGCTGGGCGATCTGTTCCAATTCCTGTTCGAGGCTGGTTTCGCTGACATCCTCGGGCATGGTGTCGAGCACCGCTTGCAAGGGATGATCAGACTCTTGCAACTGTTCCGCCAGCGCGGCGCGTTTGACCGTAGCGCCTTCGATGCCGAGGCGGCGGCTCACCAGATTGTCGCGCAGGCGCTGGCTTTGATCCTGGCTCTGATGGCGCTGCGCGTCGAGCTGGCGCATCCGATGGTCGATGGCATCCACTGCGGCTTTGGCTTGCGTGAGCTGATATTCGATGTCTTGACGCTCGCCCAGCTTGGTATCGAGTTCGGCCTTGAGCGCGGGAATCGGGTCGTCGGTGTTCTTCAGATGCAACTGCAATTGATCGCGGCGCTGTTCGTAGCCGCGCACCTGGCTGGTGACACGCTCCAGCGTCACCTTGAGTGAATTGAGTTGCGCCAGCATGGTTTGGTGGCGCAGCGCGAGTTGATGCGCGTGATCTTTGCCTTGCCGCGCCGTTTGCCGGGCTTGATCGAGCACGCGGCGGTAGTCGTCGCGGTTCTGCAACAATTCCTCGCGGCGGGCGTTATCGAGTTCCATTTGATCCAGCGCGATCTGCAAACTCGCGCGCGCAGTGGTGATATTCTGCTGCTCTATTTGTAATTGACGTTCCAGATCGTCGATTTCCTGACGCAGGCGCTTGCGGCGCTCTGTTACCTGTTCGATCTTCATCAAGCGCGCGGAGCGGTCGGCGCTGTATTCGGTGAGGCGGCGGTTGACCTCGCCGAGTTGGCGGATCACATCTTCCTTGCGCTGTTCCTGCTCGCGCAGTTGTTGCTGCAAGGTTTCGGCCTCGTGCAAGAGTTCATCCACCGTGGCGTCGATGGTGGCGATGGTCTGTGCCAATTGGCCCAATTCTTCCTGGCGCTGGATCATGCCGGCGCGCGGATCGAAGCCTTTGGCCAGCTTCAACCAATCGCTGCCAAGCCAGATGCCATCGCGGGTGATCAGCGATTCACCCGGGCGCAGCGCCGCGCGCAATCGCAGCGCTTGCTCCAGGGTGTCCATGGCATAGATGCCGGCGAGCACGCTGTCCAGCGGAAAATTGGCGCTGACTTTGTTCGTGAGCACGTGTGCGGCCAGCGTGGCATTGGCGCTCGCGGCGCTCGTGGGGCGATGGCGATCACGCAGCGTGAGCTGGCCTTTGTCGAAACTCGGCAGCGCGGTTTTGAGCGCGGCGATGTCGTCCACACAGATGGCTTGCAGGTGTTCGCCCAGCACCAGTTCGGCGGCCTGTTCCCAGCCGCGTTCCACCTTGAGCCCATCCACCAAACGCGGCTTGTTCTGTAGCTGCTGCTGTTCCAGCCAGCGCTTGTTGCCGTGTTCCTCCGCGCCAAGCGCCTGTTGTTGCAGCGCATCGAGCGAGGCTTGGCGGCCCAGCAAGGTTTGCAGACGGCTGCGTTCTTGGTTGAGGCGCTCGTTGCAGGCACGCAGCGCCTGACGGCTGTGGTCGATGGCGCCGCTCTGCGCGGCGCTGTCTTGTTCCAAATTGCCTTGTTCCAGGCTCAACTCACCCAGGTTGTGTTCGAGCAGCGCCAGTTGTTCGGTTTCAGGATCGGTGGCGAGGCTTTCCAGTTCGCGGCTCAGGCTGCCTTTGCGCGCAAGACCGCGATCCACGATGTTTTCGAGGTGGTTGATGCGCTGCTGCTCCACTTCGGCCTTGCGCACCACGGTGGCGGCGGCAGCGTTAAAACTGTCCCACTCGCCTTGCCAGCCGTGCATGGCGTGTTCCGCCTGATCTTGGGCCGCGCTTGCGCTTTCTTCTTGTTCGCGCGCGCCTTCCAATTCGGGTTCGAGCAAATTGACCTCTTCGTCCAAAACGGTGATGCGTTCGAGGTCTTGACTCAGTTCCGACTGCGCCCGCTGCAAGGAATCGCTGGTGGCGCGCAGGTCTTCCTCCAATTGCAGCTTGCGCTGGCGCTGATGCTCGATGTTCTGCTCGATGCGCGAGATTTCCGTGCCAAGGCCGTAGTAAGCGGCTTGCACGCGCTGGTAGGTTTCGTGAGCATCGACACCGCCTTCGCGCAGTTGCTCGATTTCGGCTTCCACCGCGCGGTAGCGGGCGTTGCTGGCTTCAAGCTCCACTTCCAACTCGCCGATCAACTGCTGCGATTGGGTGATTTCCAGATCCAGCCGCTGCCAGCGCAGCGCCGCAAGGCGCGCGCTCTGATCGCGTTCTTCCTGTTTGTATTCGCGGTATTTTTCCGCGGAACGCGCCTGGCGCTGGAGGTGTTGCAGTTGGCGCTCGAGTTCTTCGCGGATGTCGGTGAGGCGTTCGAGGTTTTCCTTGGTGCGGCTGATGCGGCTTTCGGTTTCCTTGCGGCGTTCCTTGTATTTGGAGATGCCGGCGGCTTCCTCGATGAAGATGCGCAGGTCTTCCGGCTTGGATTCGATCAGACGCGACACCATGCCCTGTTCGATGATGGAGTAGCTGCGCGGGCCGAGGCCGGTGCCGAGAAAGATGTCGGTGATGTCGCGGCGGCGGCACTTGGTGCCGTTGAGCATGTAGGTGCTCTGCGCGTCGCTGTTGACGATGCGGCGCACCGAAATTTCGTTGAACGCGGCGTACTCGCCGGTGATCTTGCGGTCGCTGTTGTCGAAGATCAGTTCCACCGAGGCCTGGCCCACCGGCTTGCGGTTGGCCGAGCCGTTGAAGATCACATCCGTCATCGACTCCCCGCGCAGGTTCTTGGCCGAGCTTTCGCCCATGACCCAGCGCACCGCGTCGATGATGTTGGACTTGCCGCAGCCATTGGGGCCGACGACAGCGCAGAGGTTGCTGGGAAAGTTGACGGTGGTAGGGTCGACGAAGGACTTGAAGCCGGCAAGCTTGATACTTTTCAATCGCATTGAATCAATCGCATTGAGTGCGGGGTTCCATCCATTTCCTGGGAGGCGCGAACCGCCGCAGTGTAGCGGAATCAGTGGCCAAACTCACCAGGGAATTGGCCGATTTTCGATTTGAGACACCGCCGAAACTTTATGCCGTAATCACTTGACCAGCAAGACTAATCTATGGCTCGCAGCGGCAGCCCCACGTAGTTGCGGGCGATGGCGCGCCGGCCTTCTTCGGTGGTAGTGAAATAATCGAATTCGGCGCGCTGGATGCGGGCGTCGAAGGGGTTGTCCGAGGCGAGCCGGTGCAGCATCGAGGTCATCCACCAGGAAAAGCGCTCGGCCTTCCAGATGCGGTCAAGCGCGAGCGCGGAATAAGAGGCGAGCAGATCGTGGCGCCCTTGGTGATAGACCTTCGCCAGGATGCTGCGCAGATAGTGCACGTCGCTGGCGGCCAGGTTCAGCCCTTTGGCGCCGGTGGGCGGTACGATATGGGCGGCGTCGCCCACCAGAAACAGACGCCCGTACTGCATCGGCTCCACCACGAAACTGCGCAGGCTGGCGATGCTTTTTTCCAAGGCGGGGCCGGTAACGAGTTCGCTGGCATAGGGCTCGGGCAAGCGTCGCCGCAGTTCGTCCCAGAAACGCTGGTCTGGCCAATTGTCCACGGTTTCATTCAAGGGCACTTCCAGGTAATAACGGCTGCGGGCCAGCGAGCGCATACTGCACAGCGCAAAGCCGCGCTCATGCGCAGCGTAGACGATTTCGCGCGATACCGGCGGCGTGTCGGCCAAAAGGCCCAGCCAGCCAAAAGGATAGACCTTTTCGTATTCACGCCGCGCCGTTGGCGGAATGCTTTGCCGCGAAATGCCGCGAAAACCATCGCAACCGGCGATGTAATCGCAATCGAGGCGCACGCTGGCGCCGTTCAGGGTGAAGCTCAGCCAAGGGTGATCGGTGGTGGCGTCATGAATGGCGACATCGGGAACTTCATAATAGGTGGGCAAACCCGCGGCATCGCGCACCTGCATCAAGTCGCGCGTCAATTCGGTCTGGCCGTAGACCAGCACGCGCTGGCCCTCGGCGTAAGTCGGCAGGTCGATGCGGCGCCGCTCACCATCGAAGGCCAGCACGATGCCCTCGTCGGCGATGCCTTCAAGATCCATGCGCTGCCCCGCGCCCGCTTCACGCAAAAGCCGCATCGTGCCCTCTTCCAGCACCCCGGCACGAATGCGCTCCAGCACATAAGCGCGCGAGCGCAGCTCGATAACGAGATTGGCGATACCCGCCTGGTGCAGCAACTGACCCAGCAAAAGCCCCGAAGGACCGGCGCCGATGATGGCGACTTGTGTGCGCATGTTATGAGACGTCCTAGTGTTTTGCTCCCTCCCCCGCATCGCGGGAGAGAGTTGGGGCGCGGCGTTCCCATCCCTTCATCTCAGCTTCCTCCGCAAGCGGGAGACGGAATGCCTTGCGTGGCAGCCCCGTGAAGCAAGAGAAAGGGGAACGTAAAATTTGGCAAGAATATAGCGACTCACGCCTCGCTGTCTTGATCTTGATCGAGCTGCCGCAGCGCCGAGCGCACCTGCTCCGCCTCAAACCCGCGCTGCGCCAGAAAACGCATCCAGCGCGCGCGTTCAGCGGCAGGCGCCTTGGCGCGCACGCTGAACTTGCGCAGCAGCACCTCGCGGCAGCGCGCGTCCCAATCCACGCCCGCCAGCGCCTCGCGTAGCAGCGTGCGCTCGATGCCGCGCGCGCGCAGTTCCTGCGCGATCTTGAGCGGCCCCACGCCACGCGAACCGCGGTAATGCACATACGCCTCGCTGAAGCGGGCATCGGATTGCACAGCGTCTTCGCGCAAACCTTCCACTACCGGGAGAATCACCGCGTCAACAGAGAGCTCAGGAAAGCGCGCCGCGAGTTTGTCTTGTAGCTCGCGCGCGCTGTGTTCACGCTGCGCGAGCAGATCCAGCGCCATCAGACGCACGCTGGTAGCCGTGGCGGAGGCTTCAGACATGGAAAAGACAGGTGCAAAAACGCCAGTTCAGGCTTCCCCTGATGGCACAGGGCTCAATCGGCAACGACGACGGTATCGCGCCCGCTGTCAGCGCCGCCCTTGCTCGGCTTGGCCAACAGCAACTCGCGCAGTTTGGTTTCGAGCGTCAGCGCCACCTCGGGATGCTCCGCCAGATAGATCACGGCGTTTTTCTTGCCCTGGCCGATCTTGTTGCCTTGGTAGGCATACCAGGCGCCGGATTTTTCGATCAGGTTGTTTTCCACGCCCAAGTCGATGATCTCGCCATTGCGGGAAATACCCTGGCCGTAATAGATCTCGAACTCGCACTGCTTGAACGGCGGCGCCACCTTGTTTTTGACCACTTTGACGCGCGTCTGGTTGCCGATCACTTCCTCGCCATCCTTGACCGAGCCGATGCGGCGGATGTCGAGCCGCACGGAGGCGTAGAACTTGAGCGCGTTGCCGCCGGTGGTGGTTTCGGGCGAGCCGAACATCACGCCGATCTTCATGCGGATCTGGTTGATGAAGATCACCAGGGTATTGGAGTTTTTGATGTTGCCCGTCATCTTGCGCAGCGCCTGCGACATCAAGCGCGCCTGCAAGCCCATGTGGCTGTCGCCCATGTCGCCTTCGATTTCGGCACGCGGCGTCAAGGCGGCCACGGAGTCGATCACCACCACATCGACAGCGCCGGAGCGCACCACCATGTCGCAGATTTCGAGCGCCTGCTCGCCGGTATCCGGCTGGCTGACCAGGAGGTTGTTCACGTCCACACCGAGGCTTTTGGCGTAAATCGGATCGAGCGCGTGCTCGGCGTCGATGAAGGCGCAGGTGCCGCCAGACTTCTGCGCTTCGGCGATCACTTGCAGGGTGAGCGTGGTCTTGCCGGAGGATTCAGGCCCATAGATTTCGACGATGCGGCCCTTGGGCAAACCGCCGATGCCCAACGCCAGATCGAGGCCGAGCGAGCCAGTGGAAATCGCAGGGATCGCCAGGCTTTCGCTGTCGCCCAGACGCATCATGGAGCCCTTGCCGAACTGCTTCTCGATCTGGAGCAGCGCCGCCGCCAGGGCTTTGCCTTTGTCCTTATTGCCCTCTTTACTACTATCCTTGTAGCTGTCTTTGTAGCTGTCTTTGTCCGCCATCTCGGTTTTCCTGATTCAATAACTGACTGTAAATGCAGAAAAAATCCGCATTCGCTGGGGGGTGTCGGTGCCGTGGAGAAAGAAGCCCGAACCGGCTTCGGAAACACGCGGTATTAAAGCAGATAAGCGGCGAGGCTTCAAAAAAACCTGGCGCGAAAGCGGCTCACTCCACCGCAATCAAGCGCAAACGCAAGGTCTTGCCTTCGCTCGGCCAAGCGATGTGGTCTCCTACCTTCAGCCCCAGGAGTGCGGCGCCAGCCGGCATCAGCACAGAGACGGTTTCGCCGGGGCGATGATCGCGCGGCAGCACCAGTTGTGTCTCGAAGCTCTTGCCGCTTTCTTCGTTGATGAAACGTACCCGGCTGTTCAAGGCCACCACGTCGGCGGGCATTTGGGCAACGTCGAGCACGCTGGCGCGTTCGAGTTCCTGGTATAGCGCTTCGACGACTTCCGAAGCGTCGGCGATGGTGTCGAGCAAGGCATGAAGGCGATCGCGGTCGCGGCGCGATACGGTGATCGGAGGTAATGCAGTCATGAGTGATTCCAATGGCTAGGGTTGCCTGCTGGCATCAAGCCAGCGCGCTGTTTCGAGTTCGCTGCCGAACTCCTGGGTAGTGGCTGGAGTTCGGCGTCAGCAGGGAAAGACGCGGCGGAAAGCGAGGCACGTAAGCGTCGCCGCGGACGCGGTGACGAAAGCGGGGGGAATGGCGGATGCAACTGACATGGCGCCGACCATAACACGTCTGGGGAATCAGACGAAGCCTGCCTTCACTGCTCGCCCACTACCACCTTGCCTCGCTCGCACTTTCTGGCTAGTTTTGGCAGGTCGATAACCCTTGCCCATAGTCACTTTTCACGAGTTTTGCCATTTGGATACCACCGCGCAACACACCCCGATGGTGCAGCAGTTTCTCACCGTCAAAGCCAATTACCCTCACGTACTGCTGTTTTACCGGATGGGCGACTTCTACGAGTTGTTCTTCAACGACGCTGTCAAAGCCTCCGAATTGCTGGGCATCACGCTCACTGCGCGCGGCAAGTCAAACGGCGCGCCGATTCCGATGTGCGGCATTCCCTATCACGCGGCTGATCGCTACCTGGTGAAGCTGGTGGAACTGGGCGAATCGGTGGCCATCTGCGAACAGATCGGCGACCCCGCCACCAGCAAGGGGCCGGTGGAACGCAAAGTGGTGCGGCTGATTACGCCGGGTACGCTCAGCGACGAAGCGCTGCTCAAGGAATATCAAGATCAACTGCTGGTGGCGCTCTGGCCGAGCGGGACGCGCTTCGGCATCGCCGCGCTGGACGTGAGCACTGGCCGCTTCAGCGTGCTGGAAACCGAAAGTGAAACCGGCCTCTTGGCCGAGTTGTCGCGTCTCGATCCGGCGGAATTGCTGGTGCCCGACACCATGACGCTGCCTCATATGCTAGCCAAACGCCGCGGCCTGCGCAAACGCCCTGCCTGGGAATATGACCTCGACACCGCCCTGCGCAGCCTCACCCGTCAGTTCAAAACCGACAGCCTCGATGGCTTCGGCTGCGCCCAGCTTACCTATGCTATCCAGGCGGCGGGTTGCCTTTTGAACTACGCGCGCGAAACTCAGCTTTCCGAATTGCCGCACTGCCAAAGCCTGCGCGTGGAACACGCGGGCGACAGCTTGATTCTCGACGCCATCAGCCGCCGTAATCTGGAGATCGACCTCAACCTCGCCGGTACCGGCGCCAACACGCTGGCGAGCGTGCTCGACCGCTGCACCACGCCCATGGGCAGCCGCCTGCTGCGGCGCTGGCTGCATCGGCCGATCCGCGATCGTCTGCAACTCGGCGCACGCCAAGAGAGCGTGCAAGCCTTGCTCGATGATTACGGCGATGACACCTTGCAACCGCTGCTCAAACAGATTGGCGACATCGAACGCATTCTCTCGCGCGTCGGCCTGCGCTCGGCGCGTCCGCGTGATCTGGCGCGGCTGCGCGATGCGCTGCACACCTTGCCCACCTTGCAAAACGCGCTGGCACAATTGCCAGGCGAACATCTGCGCCAGCTTGCCGTGCGCATCCGCACCTGGCCACTACTGGCCGATCTCTTGCAACGCGCCATCGTTGACAATCCGCCGGTCGTACTGCGCGAAGGCGGCGTGATCGCCGCGGGTTTCGATGCCGAACTCGATGAGTTACGCAATCTCGAAAGCAACGCGGGCGACTTTCTCGCACACATGGAACTGCGCGAGCGCGAGCGCACCGGGCTCTCCACGCTCAAGGTAGGTTACAACCGTGTACACGGCTATTACATCGAACTGAGCCGCGTGCAATCCGAGGAAGTCCCTGCTGATTACATTCGCCGGCAAACCTTGAAGAACGCCGAGCGCTACATCACGCCCGAATTGAAGGAATTCGAAGACAAAGTGCTCAGCGCCAACAGCAAGGCCCTGGCGCGGGAAAAACAGCTTTACGATACCGTGCTGGAAACACTCGCTGCGGAATTGACCGCGCTACAGGAAAGCGCCTGGAGCCTCGCCGAACTGGATGTGCTGACGAATTTCGCCGAACGTGCGCGAGTGCTGAGCCTGCGCCGCCCGTCTTTGGTGGAGGAGATTGGCATCCACATCGAAGGTGGCCGCCATCCTGTGGTGGAACACGTCAGCGGCGGCAACTTCGTCGCCAACGATCTCGATCTCGATAGCGATACCAGTATGCTCATCGTCACCGGCCCCAACATGGGCGGTAAATCCACCTACATGCGGCAGGCGGCGATCATCGTGCTGCTCGCCTACACCGGCTGCTTTGTGCCCGCGCAGGCCGCTGTCATCGGCCCCATCGACCGCATCTTCACCCGCATCGGCTCCTCCGACGACCTCGCCGGTGGCCGCTCCACCTTCATGGTGGAAATGACCGAAACCGCCAACATCCTGCACAACGCCACGCCACAATCCCTGGTGTTGATGGATGAAATCGGCCGTGGCACCAGCACCTTCGACGGCCTCGCACTCGCCTGGGCCAGCGCGGTGACGATCGCCAGCGACATTCGCGCGCTCACGCTGTTCGCCACACATTATTTTGAATTGACCGCGCTGCCCGATGATTATCGTGGCGTCGCCAATGTGCACCTCGATGCCGCTGAACACGGCGATGGCATCGTGTTTCTGCACGCCGTCAAACCTGGCCCCGCCAACCAAAGCTACGGCCTGCAAGTGGCGCAACTTGCCGGAATGCCACGCCAGGTGATCGCGCAGGCGCGGGGTAAGCTGCAACAATTGGAGCAAGACGAAGGCTTCAAAAGCGGCCTCAATGCAGCGCAACCGCAATTACAGCAGGATCTCTTCGCCTCCCTGCACAGCCACCCCGCGCTCGACATCCTCGACGCCACCGACCCCGATCAACTCACGCCGCGTCAGGCGCAGGATCTGCTGTATCGGTTGAAGAGCTTACGTAGTAAAAGCTGAGAGGCGGCGCTGTGCCGTTCTACATCACCTGCGCATGAAGCGCTGGATTGTGAGCTATACTGGCGACGTTCATCGCGCTTGGAGCGAAGCAATGATGGCAGACAAACTGGAACAGCTTGCAACCCAGATTCTTGCTCTGAACCCAGCGCAGCAGCAGGCGTTGTTTCAGCGGCTGCATTGGATCGTGGACGAACAGCCAGTGCCTGGAATCGCTGAAACCGCCAGCGCTTATGGAGCAGCGTCTGTGGCGTCCAGCGGCGTCCCAATCCCAAGCAAGTCCAGTGCCCCAAACCAAAGAGGAGTCCTTATGAATCCATTTGACAGAATCACCCGTAACCCAGAGGTGATGAGCGGCAAAGCCTGTATCCGCGACATGCGCGTCACCGTCAGCATGGTGCTTGGCCAAATCGGCTCCGGCATCAGCATCGACGCGCTACTTGCAGATTACCCCTACCTCGAACGCGAAGACATCGCGCAAGCTCTGCGCTACGCGGCCTGGCATACCGATAAGCGCGCGAATGCACTCAGCCCAGCGTGAAGCTGCTGATCGACATGAATCTGTCGCCGCGCTGGGTTTCGACTCTGAGCGAGCATGGCTTCACAGCCGTACATTGGACTGCGCTTGGCGCCGCCAATGCTCCTGATAAAGAGATTCTCGCGTTCGCCAAAGGGCACGATTACACCGTACTCACGCATGATCTCGATTTCGGCACGATTCTCGCTGCTACCGGTGACACCAGCCCCAGTGTCATCCAAATTCGTGCCGAAAATACCTCGCCTCGTGCCATTGCTGCGCAGGTCATCTCCGCCATAAGGCAAACAAGCCAGGATTTGCAGCGAGGTGCGCTGCTTACCATCGACCCCAAACGCACCCGGATTCAGGTACTGCCTCTTCGCGGTTGATAGCCCAGCCGCTCGCGCATGGCTTGTGCCAATCCACTTCTTGACCGTATTTCACAGAAAAAATTTCTGTGTGAAAGCAGATAATTTGCGTTATTCGTGAAATGTCGCATTCGCGTCCATAGATCGTGGACTATGGGCAGCCTCGCGCCGAAAGTGCGGGTATGTCCAACCCGCCGCCTTCAGATATCAGCGCGATTTTTGGTGAAGTTCTGCATCGCTATCGCAGCGCGCGGGACATCTCCCAGGAAGAACTCGCATTTGCAGCAGGCGTGGACCGCACTTTCATCTCGCGCCTCGAACGCGGCATCCGCCAACCCACCATCACCACCCTGATCAGCCTCGGCCAGGCGCTCAACGTGTCCGCCGCCAACATGGTGAAGGAAGCGGAAAAACGCTATCTGAAACAAATGAAAATCAACGCCGGCTTGAACGCTGGCGCGGTCAAGGAACGCAAGAGGCCCTACTCCGCGCGCATGAGCCCTCAGCCAAAACAGCGCTAAACACGCACTTTCTGGCCTTGTAGCTGCTCAGAAAACAGCAAGGCTCGCCAAGTCACTTCGCCGTTTTGCCCTTGCTCTGGCGTTGCACCCACTTGCCGTTTTCGTAGTAAGCGGCCCAGCCGCTGGGCTTGCCATCGATTTCGCTTTGCACGTACTGCTCGCGGGTCTTGCGGCTGAAGCGCAGCACCGCAGGGTGGCCTTCTGGGTCTTTCACCGGAGCGCTGAGCAGGTAGTGGTACTTGGGATCGATCGCGTGTTTGTGCGGAATCAGCTCACCGATGAGCGGCGCGCGGGTTTCGCGGTTGCGGGGGAATTTGCTGGCGGCGAGGAACAGGCCGGAGGCGCCGTCACGCAGCACGTAGGTGTCGTCCACCTTGTCGCACTTGAGTTCCGGCATCGGTACCGCGTCCATTTTCGGCGGCGCGGCGTCGCCGCTGCGCAGGAGCTTGCGGGTGTTTTTGCAATCGGCGTTGGTGCAGCCGAAATACTTGCCGAAGCGGCCTGTCTTGAGCTGCATTTCGGCGCCGCACTTGTCGCAATCGAGCGTGGGGCCATCGTAGCCTTTCAGTTTGAAGTTGCCGTATTCCACTTCAAAACCTGGGCAAGCGGGGCCGTTGCCGCAGACGTGCAATTTGCGCTTGGCGTCGATCAGATAGGAATCCATGGCGGCATCGCAAATTTTGCAGCGGTGTTTGCTGATCAACAGGCGCGATTCGGCCTCGTCGTCGGCATCCACGCTGATGGCTTCGTCGCCCGCAATCAGGTTGAGGGTGGATTTGCAGCGTTCCTTCGGCGGCAGGCCATAGCCGGAACAGCCGAGGAATACGCCGGTCGAGCCGGTGCGTATCTGCATGTTGCGGCTGCACAGCGGGCACTTGATGTCGGTTTCGGTGGGATCGTTGACGCGCATCCCGCCCGTGTCTTTTTGGGCTTTTTCCAGATGCGCGGTGAAATCGGCATAGAACTCGTCGAGCACCTTGAGCCAGTCCAGTTTGCCTTGGGCGATGTCGTCGAGGTGGTTTTCCATGTTGGCGGTGAAGTCGTAATCCATCAGATCGCTGAAATTTTCAACCAACCGTTCTGTAACGATATCACCCATTTTGAGCGCGTAGAAACGCCGATTTTCCAGTTTTACGTAACCGCGTTCCTGAATCGTGGAAATGATCGCGGCGTAGGTGGACGGCCGGCCAATGCTGCGTTTTTCCAGTTCCTTCACCAGACTGGCTTCGGTGTAGCGCGCGGGCGGTTTGGTGAAATGCTGCACCGGTTCGAGTTGTTCGAGCTTGAGTACATCACCCACCTTGATGTCGGGCAGCACTACGTCTTCGTCCTTGCCGGCGGCGGGGAACACGCGGGTGTAACCATCGAATTCCATGATGCGGCCTTTGATGCGCAACTCGAAATCCCCTGCGCTGACATCCACCGTAGTGCTCTTGTAACGCGCAGGCGTCATCTGGCACGCCACGAACTGCTGCCAGATCAGGTTGTACAGACGCACCGCATCGCGTTCCATGGCGGCAAGCGCGGTGGAATTTTCACCCACGCCGACATCGGAAGGACGAATCGCTTCGTGCGCTTCCTGGGCGCCTTCGCGGCTGCTGTAACTCTGCGCCTGCTCCGGCAGGTAAGGCTTGCCGAATTTCTTGCCGATGTAGTCGCGGCAGGCGTCCACGGCGTCCACGCTCAGGTGTGTGGAGTCGGTACGCATATAGGTGATGTGGCCCGCTTCGTACAGGCGCTGCGCCATCATCATGGTTTTCTTCACGCTGAAACCGAGCCGCGTGGAAGCGGCCTGTTGCAGTGTGGAGGTGATGAACGGCGCCCTGGGGCGCGAGGTGGTGGGTTTGTCTTCACGCGCGCTGATGCGATACGTAGCCCCTTGCAGCAAGGCTACCGCGGCCTGGGTTTGCGCGGCGTTGCGCGGGCGGAATTCTTCGCCCTTCTCGCGCAGCACCTGGAACTTCAGCGCCGCTTTTGCCTGTTTGCTCAGCAGATCGGCATACAGTTCCCAGTATTCCTCGGGCACGAAGACGCGAATTTCGCGCTCGCGTTCCACCAGCAAGCGTACCGCCACCGATTGCACGCGCCCCGCAGAAAGCCCTCTGGCCACTTTGGCCCAGAGCAGTGGCGACACCATGAAGCCCACCACGCGATCGAGGAAGCGCCGCGCCTGCTGCGCTTCGACGTGTTTCATGTCGAGTTCGCCAGGGTCGGCGAAGGCGGCGTCGATGGCTTTCTTGGTGATTTCGTTGAACACCACGCGCGAATAGCGCGAAGGATCGCCGCCGATGGCTTCGCGCAGATGCCAGGCGATGGCTTCTCCCTCGCGGTCCAAGTCGGTGGCGAGGTAGACGCGGTCACAACTCTGCGCCAGCTTCTTCAGCTCGCTGACCACTTTTTCCTTGCCAGGCAGAATCTGGTAGTGGGCCTTCCAGCCCTTTTCCGGGTTGACACCCATGCGCGCCACCAATTGCTCCTTGGCCTTGCGCGCCTTGTGCGCAACCTTCTGGGCGGGGCTCAACTTGCGGGTTTCAGCGGCCTTCTTGGCGCGCTCCTTGCCATCGGCTTCTTCACCGCTGCCGCTGACAGGCAAATCACGGATGTGGCCGATGCTGGACTTCACCACGAAGTCCTTACCCAGGTATTTATTGATGGTCTTGGCTTTGGCGGGCGACTCGACGATAACGAGGTTCTTGGCCATTACTAATTGAATTCCCTATAGTTTTCGAGAAAAAACCACACACGTGCGGCGCGGGCGCGAAGTTCCCTGTGCGCTGGCCCAGGCCGAAAAAAGCTGGCATTAGAGCATCGCTGTTTTGAAAAAGAAAGGCGGCGCCCAGCCTAGCCCGGCGGGTGGATCACGCTTGGCTAGCGCCAGCGTCAGGCTGACGCCAAGAACGGCGGCGTTCAAAGCGCGACTGCGCGGGTCCAGCCGAAGGGGTCCGCGCGTTCGCCGCGTTGAATCTGGCAGAGAATGTCATAGAGCTTCTGCATCACTGGCCCAACGGTTTCACCCTTGCCATAAAAATGGTGCCAGGCGCCGTCGTACCACAGCTTGCCTACCGGCGACAGCACCGCGGCGGTGCCGCAGGCGGCCACTTCCTCGAAGGTGTCGATTTCCGCGCGCAGATCAATGGGGCGTTCTTCGGTGTGCATCCCAAGCTCATGCTTGGCGATGTCCATGATGGAACGGCGGGTGATGCTGGGCAGAATGGCGCTCGATTTGGGCGTGAGCAGCGTGTTGCCCTTGGCGGCAATCACGATGTTGGCCGATCCGGCTTCCTCTATATAGCGATGTTGCGCGGCATCGAGGTAAAGCGCTTCATACGCGCCCAATTCCTGCGCCTTGCGCGTGGCGTACAAACCGCCCGGATAATTGGCGCCCGCCTTGACATCGCCAAGACCCTGCGGCGCGGCGCGGTCAAAATCGCTGACAGCGAGCGAGATCACCGACAAACCGCCGCTCTTGTAGTACGGCCCCACCGGGCAGACGATGACGCGGAATTCGTATTGCTTGGCTGGCCGCAGGCCCATGTTGGAGCCAACGCCGATCAAGAGCGGACGGATATACAGCGACGCGCCGCTGCCATAGGGCGGCACCCAGGCGGCGTTGGCGCGCACCGCCTCGGTGACACCGCGCAAAAACAGCGCCTCAGGCACGCGCGGCATGGAAAGGCGATCACTGGTGTTGCGCATACGTTCACAGTTGAGATCGGCGCGGAACAGCAGAATGCGGCCATCTTTGGCGGTCTGCGCCTTGAGCCCTTCAAAACACTGCTGCGCGTAGTGCAGCGCGGGAGAGCCTTCGTGCAATTGAATGTATTCGGAAGTCACCAATTCGCCTGGCGACCACTCGCCATCCTCCCAGGTAGCGGAAAAGCGGTAATCCGTCTTGGTGTATTCAAACCCTAGCTTGCTCCACTCGATGTTCTTTTTTTCCACAGCGTCTCTCCGGGATGGCTGATGATGTTGCGGGCGATTATAGCCACAGCCAGGCAATTAGGACAGCTATGTTGACTAATTTTTTCAGCACGCTGCCAACACCTGCGCCACCACATGGACAGCCTCACTTTCCCCGCCTACCATCAGCGCTTTTTTGAGCCTGCCATGAGCGCCCCGCCTCCGCTGATCGACATCGGCGCCAACCTCACCCACGAAAGTTTCGCGCCTGATTGCGCTGCGGTGCTGCACGCCGCCTGGCGCGCGGGGCTCACTCACATCGTAGTCACCGGCACCTCCGTAGCCAATAGCCATGCCGGTGCCGCGCTGGCCGCCGCGCATCCACAGCGCCTGCGCAGCACCGCGGGCGTGCATCCGCATGAGGCCAGCCATTTCGATGCAGGCAGCCTGCGCGAATTGCGCGCGCTGTGTGATTTGCCGCAGGTCGTGGCGGTGGGCGAAACCGGGCTGGATTACAACCGCAACTATGCGCCGGTACCCGATCAAGAGCGAGTGTTCGCGGAGCAGTTGGCGCTGGCGGCGGCCACGGCGCTGCCGGTCTTCATGCACCAGCGCGACGCCCATGCGCGCTTTCTGCCGATTCTCAAGGAGCAGCGCGATCAGCTCAGCCGCGCCGTGGTGCATTGCTTCACCGGCACGCGCGCGGAGTTGTTCGATTACCTCGATCTCGATCTTTATATCGGCATCACCGGCTGGATCTGCGACGAGCGCCGCGGTCTAGAATTACAGGCGCTAGTGCAGGACATCCCCCGCAATCGCCTCTTGCTCGAAACCGACGCCCCGTATCTGCAACCCCGCACTCTCCACCCGCGTCCCAAACACCGGCGCAATCTGCCAGAATATCTCCCTTGGGTGCTGGCGCAAGTGGCGGTTTGTACGGGGCGGTCAGCGGAAGAAATTGCGCAAGAAACCACGGTGAATGCGCGGGAGTTTTTTGCGTTGGCTGGTTGAGTTTAGGAAGCCGTCCTTGGCGATCTGGGTTTGATTTCTTGCAAGGCAGTGGCGTCCGCGGAGACCTGTCCTCTAGCGCTTGCCGGGGACGTCGTAAACCCATCCCTGGGGACTCGCGTTCGGCCATCCATGGCCTCAAGCGCCCCTGCAAGCGCTAGAGGACAGGTCTCCGCTCGATTGAATTCAGTGACATATCAATAAGCGCATTGCCTAATGGATACCTTTTCCGCCGTGTTACCGAACTCAATCGAGCAAAGACCTGTGCCTGGGTACTTGCTGGGACGCTTGAGGCCATGGATGGCCGAACGCGAGCGTACAGGGATGTATTCACAGCGTTCCCAGCAAGTACCCAGGCACAGGTCTTTGCGGGTGCCATGATCTCGCAAGAATCAAGGCATAGATATTCACGAGCACCATCACACCGCCTCCATCACCGCATCCACAAACTCACCCACGTCCACCGCCGTAAACGGCCAGCCAAGCTCGCGTGTTTCGCCCTTGGCGGTAACCCCCAAAAGTACCGGAATGCGCAGTCCATAACGCGCCATCAGCGCGTCGGATGCGCTGATGTCCGCCTCCTGCAACAGCGCAATGTCGGTAGGAACCACGCCGAGAAACAGCGCCTTTGCTGCATCACACAGGTGGCAAGCGGAGGTGCCGTAGAGCGTGAAGGAACAGAGCGGCATCATTGAGGGTGGCATCATGGAGAATGCCGTAGCGCCTTCAGTGCGCGGACGCATTCGCGGATCAAGGTGGGGCCACGGTAGATGAAGCCACTGTAAAGCTGCACCAGTGATGCGCCCGCTTCGCCTTTTTGCGCCGCATCCGCGCCCTGCATGATGCCGCCGACGCCGATCAAGGGCAGGCGGCCAGAGGTGGCGTCCCACAAGTGATACAGCACCGTGGTAGACGCCTGTGTCAGCGGCGCACCGCTCAAGCCGCCCGCCTCGTTTCCCTGCGGCGAATGCTCCACGCCCGCGCGGCTCAGCGTGGTGTTGGTGGCGATCACGCCATCGACACTTTCGCGCAGCACCGTGCGCGCGATCTCGCGTACTTCCGCCTCGCTGAGATCCGGCGCCACTTTCAATAACAGCGGCACACGGCGCTTGGTGGCCTGCATCAGCGCCTGTTGTTCATCTTTCAAAAGGCGCAGCAAGCGCGCCAAGGGCTCGCCGAATTGCAAGGCACGCAGGCCCGGCGTATTGGGTGAGGACAGATTCACCACCACATAATCCGCCACCGCATATACCGCGCGCAGGCAAGCCAGATAATCCTGCGCCGCGTCTTCCACCGGCGTAGTAAGGTTTTTGCCGATGTTCACGCCGACAATGCCGCGGTAGCGGCGCCGCTTGAGGTTTTCCACCAGATGATCGACGCCCAGGTTGTTGAAGCCCATGCGATTGATGATGGCCCGCTCCTGCGCCAGACGAAACAAGCGCGGCGTGGGATTGCCCGGCTGCGGTTTGGGCGTGACAGTGCCCACTTCGATGAAACCAAACCCCAGCGCGCCCAGCGCATCGAGATAATCGGCGTTCTTGTCGAGCCCCGCGGCAAGGCCCACCGGGTTAGGGAAAGCCAGGCCCAGCACTCGCACCGGCAGCGGCGCGATGCGCGGCCGGATCAGCCACAGCAAATGCCAACGGCGCAATAGCTCCAGCCCCTTCAAACCCCACTCATGCGAGGTTTCGGCGGGCAACAGAAACAACAGTGAGCGAATACAGCGAAACAACCAGAAAGACAAAGGCGTGACCACGGCAGCAATGAATCGTGCGCAAATATAGTGATTGACTACGGCGCACTCAAGCCGCACCTTTCCAGAACATTTTTTTTCGCTGGGATCGGGCAGGTTGGGCTGGCTGTTGGGCCGGCTGTTGAATCGGCTATTGTATCGACTGTTGGATCGGTTAAAGAGTTGTCGCTAGAATCCCTCCGCCCGCTCCACCGGCACCGCCCCATACGCACAGCAAAATAAGCAAGAGAGCCCTCATGTCACAACAAGCAGTAATCACCGGATTGAAGGATTGGCTGTCGCAACAGATCATCGGTCAGGAAAAACTGGTCAACCGCCTGCTCATCGCCCTGCTTGCCGATGGCCACTTGTTGGTGGAAGGCGCACCAGGGCTGGCCAAAACCAAGGCCATCAAGAACCTGTCCGATGCCATCGAGGGCAATTTTCACCGCATTCAGTTCACGCCCGACCTCTTGCCCAGCGACATCACCGGCACTGAAATCTACCGCCCCGAAGACGGCAGTTTCCGCTTCCAGCAAGGGCCGATTTTCCACAACCTGGTGCTAGCCGACGAAATCAACCGCGCGCCCGCCAAGGTGCAGAGCGCACTGCTCGAAGCCATGGCCGAGCACCAAGTATCCGTGGGCCGCCAGACGTTCCGCCTGCCCGATCTCTTCCTGGTCATGGCCACCCAGAACCCGATCGAGCAAGAAGGCACCTATCCGCTGCCCGAAGCGCAGCTCGACCGCTTTCTGATGCACGTCACCGTGGGGTACCCGAGCCTCGATTCCGAGCGCAAAATTCTGCACCTGGTGCGCCAGGAAGCGCGTCACGAAGGCCGCGGCGCGCCGCAGAAAATCAGCCAGGCCACTCTTTTTGCCGCGCGCCGGGAAGTGCTGAACCTGCACATGAGCGAAGCGGTGGAGGAATACATCCTGCAACTGGTGATGGCAACCCGCAACCCCGCTACCTACAGCAAAGAACTGGCAAGCTGGATCGATTTTGGCGCCAGCCCGCGCGGCACCATTGCGCTCGATCTGTGCGCCCGCGCCCATGCCTGGCTCAAGGGCAAGGATTTCGTCAGCCCCGAGGATGTGCACAGCGTGTGCCACGATGTCTTGCGTCACCGCGTGCTGCTCAGCTTCGAGGCCGAAGCCGCTGGCGTAAGCGCCGACAAGGTGCTCGACAACATCCTCAACCTCGTGCCCACCGCCTGATTTGCGGATCGCGGTACATGGCCCGTCATCACACGCTCGATGCTGATCAGGATAAGTACCGTTGCCGCGGCGCTTTCGTCACTTTGCAGCAACTCTTCGACCAGCGCCACGTGGCGCGCGATCTCGAACTCGACTACCACTCACGCACCCGCCTCGGCATGACCGGCACGCATATTTCCAAGATCAGGGGCCGTGGTGTGGATTTCGAGGAGCATCGCGCCTATCAGCCGGGCGACGACATCCGCACCATCGACTG